>JAFVFA010000071.1 GCA_017475725.1 Spirochaetales bacterium | reverse complement strand
GATGGTACTGCAGCAATGCGGGAGAGTAGGTAGCCGCCAAGTCTTTTTTTTGCCTTCTGACACCCTGGCCCGCGCTGGGGTTTTCTGTTGCCCTTTTCGGGTTAACTGCATGGATTCCAGAAAAGCGGATTCCATGTAGAATCGGTTTTCCCACCATCCTTTTTGTGGTAGGATTTGTTTCATGGAAAACTATTACATTTCGCTCCCTGAAGGTTACAGGGAAGCCAAGGTCGTGGATGCCAAGAAGGGCAGCACATCCGCACTATTCACGATATTCTCATTTGTCCTTTCTGCTTTGGCGGCTGTGCCTATTCTTCTGAACTGCGATTTCTCCGCAATCTCCCTGGGCTTCGAAGACAAACAGACATTGATAGCCTACATTGTCATGTTCATAGGTATGATTGCCTATATTGTCCTGCATGAGCTCACACATGGGATGGCATACAAGGCGCTCACGCACCAGAAGCTCACCTATGGCTTCACGTTGACGGTGGCCTTCTGCGGTGTTCCTGACATCTACACATCAAGGAAGACCGCCCTGATAGCCCTTGCCGCACCGTTCATCACATTCTCCGTCATTCTGATACCTGTTGTGATCTGGCTGCACAGCGTCAGCATGGTCTTCTATCTGGCTTTCGGGATAATCTTCGTGATCCACTTCGGAGGCTGTGTGGGTGACCTGTACATGATGTATCTGCTTCTGTTCAAATACAGGGATCCAAGGACACTGATGAACGACACAGGTCCAAAGCAGACCATCTACATCCCCGAATGAAAAAAAGAGAGGAAGACCGGTTCGATCTTCCTCTCTTCCATTATGGGCCGCAAGAAGCTCAGCGTGTGCGCTCCTTGATCTCGGTTGTGACCTTTCTGATGAAGTCATCAAGCGACATCGTGACGGTCTCTCCTGTGTCTCTGCTTCTGATGCTGACCGAACCGGTCTCCTCCTCCTTGGCTCCGATGATGAGCATGTAGGGGGCCCTGTCGACCTGCTGGGCCTCTCTGATCTTGTATCCGACCTTCTCGTTCCTGTCATCAAGCACAACACGAACGTTCACATCGTCCAGGGCGTCCCTGACCTTTGAGGCATACTCGTTGTTCTTCTCGCTGACCGGAAGGACCTTGACCTGGAGCGGGGCGAGCCATACCGGGAACTTTCCCTTGGTCTCCTCGATGATGTAGGCCATGAACCTGTCCAGAGAGCCCAGGATGGCTCTGTGGATGACAACAGGAGTGTGCTCCTTGTTCTCCGCATCGACATACTTGAGGTCGAACTTCATCGGCAGGCAGAAGTCCAGCTGGCAGGTCGAGAGCGTGTACTCAACTCCCACAGCAGGCTTGACGTTGACATCAAGCTTTGGTCCGTAGAATGCTGCCTCTCCGATCTCCTCTGTGTAATCGATCTTCAGGTCGTTGAGAACGGTCCTGAGAGCGTTCTCCGCGTTGTTCCACATCTCATCGTCCTGATAGTACTTCTCGGTGTCTGCAGGGTCTCTGAGTGAGAGTACGCAGCGGTAGTCCGTGATCCCGAAGTCCTTGTAGACATCGTCGATCAGTCCGACAACCTGCTTGACCTCCTGCTCTATCTGGTCCGGAGTGACGAAGATATGGGAGTCGTTCTGGCAGAAATGGCGGCCTCTCTCTATGCCCTTGAGGGTTCCGCTGGACTCGAATCTGAAGTCATGCGCAACCTCAGCAATTCTGATCGGGAGCTCCTTGTAGCTGTGTGGCCTTGAGGCGTAGATCATCATGTGGTGAGGGCAGTTCATAGGTCTGAGGACGAAGCTCTCACCCTCGACCTCCATCGGCGGGAACATGTTCTTTCTGTAGTGTGCCCAGTGCCCTGATGTGACGTAGAGGTTGACGGAGCCCACACAAGGGGTCATGACGTGCTGATAGCCGAGCTTGCGCTCCTTCTCCTTGATGTAGTTCTCAAGCTCCTGCCAGACTGTGTATCCGTTGGGGAGGAACATGGGAAGTCCCTTTCCGACCAGGTCGTCTGACATGAAGAGGGCCATCTCCTTTCCGATCTTCCTGTGGTCACGGGCGCGGGCCTCCTCCTGCTCCTTCTCGTACTGGTCGAGCTCAGCCTGGGTGGCGAAGGCAACGCCGTTGATGCGGGTGAGCATCTTGTTCTTGGAGTCGTTCTTCCAGTATGCGCCGCCCTGACCTGTGATCTTGAAGGCCTTGATGGCGTTCGTGTAGGTCACGTGCGGTCCAACGCACATGTCGATGTAGTCCCCCTGCTGGTAGAAGCTGATGACTGCATCCTCAGGAAGGTCTCCGATGTGCTCCTCCTTGTACTTGGCATGGCGATCATGCATGAGCTTGACGGCCTCGTCTCTGGGCAGGATGAAAGGTCTGATAGGAAGGTGCTCCTTTGTGATCTTCTTCATCTCGGCTTCTATTGCCCTGAGGTCATCATCGGTGAGCTTTCTGTCTCCAAGGTCGACATCATAGTAGAAACCTCTCTCTGTGGCTGGGCCATAGCCGAAATCGGCATCCGGATAGAGTCTCTGGATTGCCTGGGCCATGAGGTGAGAGGTGGAGTGGCGCAGGACGTGATTTATCTCTTCCTGCGGGCACTCGCCGACTGTTCCGTCTTTGTAGATTATCTTCATAGGGTGTTCTCCCGTGGTTCGAATCGAATTCACTGTATTATATAAACATTGAGTGAAAACATAAAGAGCATCGGAACCATCAATTCTATTGACTTCTTGCGGCTTTGGGGATAAACACAATTCGTATGAAAAACGGAACAGGGGAATACGGGAAGAACAGGGCTCTGCTGAAGACGGTGCTGCTGATTGCGCTGCCCATAATGGTGCAGAACGGTTTCACGAACTTCGTGAACCTGCTGGACAACATAATGGTCGGCCGTTTGGGCACGGAGTCCATGTCCGGAGTCGCCATAGTCAACCAGATCATCTTCGTCTACAACCTCTGCATCTTCGGAGGCCTCTCCGGAGCGGGCATCTTCACTGCGCAGTTCTTCGGAAAAGGCGACAACGAGGGCGTGAGACGGACTTTCCGGTTCAAATTGGTGCTCGGACTCTCTCTTTCGGTCATCGCTATCATCGTGTTCTCCGTCTTCGGTGACGCTCTTATTGGGCTGTTCCTCAGCGAGAGCGCAGACGGCGGAGACCTTGATGCCACCCTCCGGTTCGGCAGGGACTATCTAAGGGTGATGCTCTTCGGCCTTCCGGCCTTTGCCCTTGTGCAGACCTATTCGTCGACCCTCAGGGAATGCGGGCAGACCGTCGTCCCGATGAAGGCCGGGGTCTCTGCGGTCCTTGTGAACCTTGTGTTCAACTACCTTCTGATATACGGCAAGTTCGGGTTCCCCGCCATGGGGGTCCGCGGAGCCGCAATAGCCACAGTGCTCTCCAGGTTTGTTGAGCTCGCCGTGGTGATGGTCTGGGCCCACAGCAACAAGGACAAGGTCCCGTTCGTCCACAGGCTCTACAGCACATTGAGGGTCCCCGGAAGCCTGGTCTCCAGGATAGTCAGGAAGGGCATGATTCTTCTTGTGAACGAGGCCCTCTGGTCACTGGGGCTCTCCCTTGTGACGCAGTGCTATTCCACAAGAGGTCTGAACGCTGTTGCAGGCGTCAACATCGCGAACACCATCAACAACCTCTTCAAGGTCGTCTTCCTTGCCTTCGGAAACAGCGTGGCCATCATTGTCGGCAGGCTTCTGGGTGCAGGCAAGATGGAGGAGGCCAGGGAGACGGACAGGAAGATCATAGTCTTCTCCGTCTTCTTCAGCTTCTTCATCGGGCTGCTGATGCTGTCTGTGGCATGGGTCTTCCCGAAGCTCTACAACACGAACGACATTGCAAGGGGGATTGCGACCAGCCTGATAATCATAGAGGCTGTGTGCCTTCCGGTAGAGGCCTTCAAGAACGCCACGTACTTCACTCTCAGAAGTGGAGGCAGAACCTTCATCACGTTCCTGTTCGACGGCTTCTCCATGATTGCCGTGAATTTCCCGATTGCATTCGTACTCAGCAGATTCACTGACGCCAACGTCCTCTGGATCTTCATAAGCGTCCAGATCGGCGGCATGGTCAAGTGCATTCTGGGCTACATCCTTGTAAAGAAAGGTGTCTGGCTCAGGAACATAGTTGTTGACGAATGAACGCAAATCAGCCGATTTTCAAAAAAATTTTTCTTCTTTCAGCCTGAAAATTGTAAAAATCTCTATAAATTTGCGCTTTGGGAGCGCAGTTCTGCACAAAACCGAATAAAATGGTAAAAAAATTGCTTTTAAAAAAAACGGAAAGCCAATAACATATAGACAGTAGACGCTTTCCTAGCTCTCTATTACAATGCCTTTGGCCGCTATACAGACGTATGGTGGCCATTTTTGTTTCCCCAAACAGAAAGGCTGCCATGAAACCTTGGTTTCGCGGCAGCCTCCATATGCAGGGATCCGTCTTCAATCAGATCTCGTCAATCCTCACAGGGCGGTTCTCTGCAAGTGACTTCTTGCAGGCAAGGCCGATGCGGATGGACATCAGGCCGTCCTTGAGTCCGACAGGGACCTCGGTCCCGTTTGTGACAGCCTCGACGAAGAGCCTCATCTCCTTCTGGTAGGAGGCCATGTATCTCTCAAGGAAGAAGTACAGCGGCTTCTCCGCAGTCACGCCTGCCTCTGTGGAGAGGACTGCAGTGGACTCCGAGTCGTTTCCGTTCTGGATGGCTCCGAGCGATCCGAAGACCTCGGCCCTCTGGTCATAGCCGTAGGCCGCACGTCTTGAGTTGTCGATCAGTGCCAGAGCACCGTTCGAGAGCTTGATTGACACCGTTGCGCTGTCGACATCGCCCTGCTTGCCGATCTCCGGGTCTATCAGGCAGGCACCGCGGGCATAGACCTCCTCGATCTCGGCACCGGAGAGGTATCTGACCATGTCTATGTCGTGGATCATCATGTCAAGGAAGATTCCTCCGGAGACCGCAACGTACTGTGGTGCCGGCGGATTCGGGTCACGTGAGCTGACACGCACGAACTGGACGTCTCCGATCCTGCCTTCCATTGTGGCCTTTCTGAGGGCTTCGAAGTTGTGGTCGAATCTGCGGTTGAAACCGACCTGGAAGCAGAGCTTCTTGGGGGAGGCGGCCAGGGCCTTCTCAACCTCCCTGATCTTTGCCGGGCTGAGGTCGACCGGCTTCTCGCAGAAGACGTGCTTCTGGGCCTTGATCGCCTCGATGGAGATCGGGGCGTGTGTGTCTGTGGACGAGCAGATCAGCACTGCGTCGATCTCAGGACAGCTGAGGATGTCGTGGTAGTCTGACACGACCTTTGCACCGATGCCTTCCATCCACTGCTTGACTTCCGGCTTGATGAACGGGTCGGCGACCATTGCGACCCTGGCTCCAGGGACTCCGGATACGATGCTCCTTGCGTGGACCTGGCCGATTCTTCCTGCTCCGATGATACCGATATTGATCATGGTGTTCCTCCATAAGTGGGCGAATGCTTGTTCAATGGGTTTCGCAATCGTTTGCGTAGCCTCACCGACATCATAGTTCCAACGGAGGCGCAAGTCAATTTAATTGTGAGACCAAGGCGAGGATACCGCTCTTTTAACACGTGCTAAAATTTCTGTTCCTAATGCGGTCCAAGGGTGCTATACTCTCAATGGCGAGGGTCGTATATGCTGTACAACAAAGCGGAGAGAAGGGTTCTCCAGTACGTGGAGCTGCTGGAGAAGAGGATATGGTCAACGCTGGACTGTCCTGTTGAGGTGTTCACGGAGCAACGAAGAGCCTATTCCGATGAGGTCGTCTGCCCCAGAAGGCGCATTGAAGCCTATCCGTTCGGTTTCGGGGCAGAGGGGCAGGACACGGTGTTCACCTTCGATCTTGATATCCCCGACATAGATGGGGTCTATCTCAACTTCCCACTGGAAACGGATTCTCTGGTGAAGGTTGACGGCCTGCCCGAGTGCAACGTGAACCCCTTCCACCAGATCATGGACATCGGCAGGTGGAGAGGCCGCCGTGCAAGCTTCGAGATAACATGCTGGGACGGCTACATCTTCCCGGGAAGCCATCCGCTTACGGACACACACCTTCTGACCGTCACGGGAAAGAGACCTCTGGACTATCCCATAATGCTCGGCAGGCCTGGGATCCTTGCCAAAAACACCAACCAGTACGAGCTCTGGCATGACCTTGTCGTCATAACGGAGACCGTTCTGACCCTTGACGAGGGGAACCTTCAGAGGCAGCAGACAATGGCAAGGCTCCACAAGGCCCTGATGGGCATCAGCCTTGTGGAGAGGGATGTCTCCGTGCAGGAGAAGCAGGCTGCAAAGGCACTGGAGACAACAAAGGCCATACTGGGCGCAAGGAACGGGACTGTGGCTCCTGCCGTCTACTCGGTCGGGATGGCCCATCTGGACCACGCCTGGCTCTGGCCCAAGAGGGAGACCCTCAGAAAGGCGGAAAGGACAATAAGCGGAATGCTCCATCTGATGGAGGAGTTCCCTGATTTCGTGTTTCTGAGCACCCAGCCTGTGCAGATGGACCATGTGTTCGGCAAATACCCGACTCTGAAGAGGAGGGCGGAGGAGATGTTCGCCCGTGGCCAGTTCGAGCCCAACGGCGTGGGTCTTGTGGAGGCAGACGGGGTGCTGTCCTTCGGAGAGGGGCTGATCAGGAACTTCCTGTACGGGCGTCAGGTCACGGACAGGCTGTTCCCCGGATACAGGGGGGACACCTATGTGCTTCCTGACTCCTTCGGCTACAACGGGAACCTGCCCCAGATAATGGTCGGTTGCGGGGTCAGGTACTTCATAACAAGCAAGCTCAGCTGGAACGACACGAACAGATTCCCCTATGACAAGTTCATCTGGCGGGGAATCGACGGCACAGAGATAAAGGCCCACATGATCCCGGGCGGCTACAACGGAAGGAACCGCCCGAAGGAGGTTCTGAACATGTGGGGCAATGTCCTTCACAAGGACGTCCAGAGCTCACTCCTGAGAACCGTGGGCGAGGGCGACGGAGGTGGCGGAACAAGGCGCGAGGACATCGAGTTCATGAAGAGGATGGCCGACTACCAGGGCTGCCCGAGATCCGGATGGACCACAGTCTCAAAGGCCATGGAGAACGTGTTCAGGGATTCTGACGACCTTCCTGTCTACGATGGTGAGATGTACTTCGAGCTCCACAGGGGGACCTACACAAGTCAGGCTCTGATGAAGCAGCTCTACAGAAGGACGATCGCCCTTCTGCACAATGCAGAGTACCTGCTGAGCGATGCCTGGGCCCGAAGGAGGATAGGGGACAGGCTCTTTGCAGACTTCTCCGGAAGCATAAGGGACATCTGGGAGAAGACGGTTGTGAACCAGTTCCACGACATACTCCCCGGTTCCTGCGTTGGAGTGGAGTACGACGAGGTCAATGCCTTCTATGCCCAGGCGGACAGGACCCTTGAGGGCATTATCGGCAAGCTTGCACCGGAAGGTGACAGGGAGCTTAACCTTAGTCCTTTCAGAGGCAATGGAATCGAACCTTACAGCACAGGCAATGCGGCAGAAGAGGATATCTCCGGAAGCTGGTCGGTGAAGACCAATGCCTATGGCTGCATAACATCTGTAGTGTACAAGGGCAGAGAACTTGTGGACGGAGCCTGGAACAGGTTCATGTTCGGCGAGGATGTGCCTTTCAACTGGGATGCCTGGGACCTTGAGAAGGACTCTCTGGACAATCTGAGGGAGGTCAGGACCCCATTTGACGGCATTTGCAGGTCTGGAAGGATTGGGGAAAGGTCAACGATATCCCAGAAGGTGATTATACATAAGGAAGAAACACGAATCGACTTTGTTACGGACATCGATTGGCATGAGGACCACAAGGTCCTTAGAGCTGAATTCCCGACATCCATCATGGCTGACAACGCAGTTTTCGACATTCCATTCGGTTTTGTGACCAGAAGCACCAGGAACAATACCCCGATTGAGACCGCTCAGTTCGAGTCTCCTGCGCACAAGTTCGTCCTGCTGAGGGACGAGGCTGTGTCGGTTGCCCTGATGAGCGACAGCAAGTACGGCTACAGCGCAAAGGACGGCTGTCTGGGGATCACCCTCCTGAAGAGCGCAAAGGCCCCTGACGCCAACGCCGACATGGGGCATCACCATTTCGTGTATTCCATATTCATCTCCGACGGTGGTCTTCTGGACGCAATCAGCGCCGCGGAGAATCTGAACAACCCGCACATCATGGTCTCCGAAGACTTCAGACCTCTGGTGTCGGTGGGCAAGGGCCTGGCTGTAGAGACCGTCAAGATGGCGGAGTCCGGAGATGCCGTGGTCTTCAGGGTTAGAGAGGTTCTGGGATGCACGAACAACGGAAGCTTGAGTCTTGACACCTGTCTGGATGAGGCCTCTCTTGTTGAGACCGACATGCTTGAGGAGCAGGGAAGGGCGCCCTCCTTCAGCTTCCATCCGTTCGAGATCAGGACGTACAAGGTGAAGCGCCGATAGCCCGCTGGGTGCAGAAAGGGACGAAGACCCAATAAAACGGATTTACGCAAACGTTTCCACTTCCAAATCCCGAAATGTTGGTTTACAATGTGGTGTATAAGGCGCATCAGCGCCTGTTGAGATTGCATGTGATTTCCATGGAGGAATATAAGATGAGGAAAATCAGAGTTGGAGTTGCCGGATACGGCACAATCGGACAGAGACTGGCAGACGGTGTCGCGATGCAGGGCGACATGGAACTGGTCGGAATCGCTGACCTTGCGCCAACACTTGCTCTGCAGGCCTTGCGCGAGAACGACATGATCGGTGCAAACGGCGTCAAGTACAACCTTTATCTGGTCGACGGAGCCGACAGGTCTGCCTTCGATGCATGTGACATCCCTGTTGCCGGTTCCTTCGAGGACCTCTGCAAGAGCGTTGACATCATGCTGGATTCCGCTCCCGGCGGAGTCGGCGCCTCCAACAAGGCCAAGTACTATGAGCCGCTTGGGGTCAAGGCCATCTTCCAGGGCGGAGAGAAGAACTCTGTTGCAGACGTATTCTTCCATGGCTATGCGAACTACGAGAAGGGTGTGGGACAGAACTACCTCAAGCTGACAAGCTGCAACACAACAGGCCTGATCAGGACGGTGGACTGTCTGGACCGCGAGATCGGAATCGAGAAGGTCGCCATCACAATCATCAGAAGAGTGGCTGACCCTGGCGACTATCACAGAGGGCTCACAAACGCACTGATGATCGACAAGGCACCGAGCCACCAGGCCGTTGACCTCATGACCATCATGCCGCACGTGGAGGCGACTGGAATCCTTGTCCACACACCTGTTACGCACGGCCACATCATCACTGTGCTGGCAACTGCAAAGGACGGAAAGAAGATCACCCGCGAGATGGCGCTGAACGCCTTCCGCAAGCATCCGAGAATCAGGACCGTCACCATCGACGAGGGCTTCAAGGGCAATGCAAGCCTGTTCAAGTATGCACGCGACCTGGGCAACAGACGCGGTGACATGTACGAGATCGGACTCTGGGAGGATTCGATCGTCGAGAGCGGTAACGACATCATGTATGCCATCAACATCCCGCAGGAGAGCGTCACCATCCCGGAGACAATCGATGCGATCAGAGCATCCATGAAGATGCAGCTGACACGCGAGGAAGGCACGGCCGAGACCAACAAGTACCTCGGAATCGGCAAGTTCAAGGCCCTCCAGAAGTTCAACTGATCGAGAGAGGGTGAAGGGATGAGGTTTGGAATAAGAACCCTGGATGACTTCGGGGACATCAGGGGCAAGACGGTCCTCTGCAGAATCGACATAAACCAGCCGGTGGACAGGGCCACGGGAAAGCTCAAGAGCATAAACCGCATACAGGCCTGCGCGCCGACAATCCGCGAGCTTTCGGAGAAGGGGGCCCGTGTGGTCCTGATGGCCCATCAGGGAAGCGACATCGAATACAAGAACTACTACACCACAGCTCCGCACGCCAAGGTCCTCTCGGAGCTTCTGGGCTTTGAGGTCAAGTGGATAGACGATGTCTGCGGACCTGCGGCCCGTGATGCGATCAGGGAGCTTGAGGACGGGGATGTCCTTCTTCTGGACAACGTCAGGTTCATGGCGGAGGAGCAGACCCTGTTCGAGACGAAGCTCTGCCTGACCCATGAGCAGCAGGCCCAGACCCAGGTTGTGCAGAAGCTCGCACCGCTCGGGGACCTGTATGTCTGTGATGCGTTCGCGGCCGCCCACAGGGACCAGCCCACGCTCTGCGGCTTCGAGCAGATCCTGCCCTCTGCAATGGGAAGGCTGTTTGAGAAGGAGTACTGCACTGTGTCGGCTCTGATGGAGGAGCCGAAGAGGCCATGTGTGTTCGTCCTTGGAGGGGCAAAGATAGCGGACGCCTTCCAGATGATGAGGACAGTCCTTTCAAAGGGAAGCGCGGACAGGGTGCTGACAGGTGGCCTTGTGGCCAACATATTCCTTGCCTCGCAGAACGTGGAGATCGGCAAGGGAAGCCTCGATTTCATCATGAAGTCGAACTACGGCCAGTTCATAGACGTCGCCAAGGACCTGTACTCCAGCTACGGTGACAGGATAACGCTACCCGTTGACCTTGCATGGGTCGAGAACGGGGTGCGCCGTGAGGCCGGAATCGGGGAGATCCCCAAGGACATAGGTGCTGTGGACATCGGAGGACAAACGGCCGCCATGTACAGACAGACGATACTGGATGCAAGGACGGTCTTCGTCAACGGACCTGCAGGAGTCTTCGAACAGGAGCCCAGCGAGCTGGGGACAAAGGAGATCTGGAGGGCATTGGCCGACACTGAGGCATTCACCGTCCTTGGCGGCGGAGACAGCATAACAGCCACGGAGAAGTACGGGCTGACGGACAGAATAGGCTACATCTGCACTGGAGGCGGCGCCCTTATAAGGTTCCTCAGCGGAGAGGAGCTTCCGGTGGTCAAGGCCCTGAGACACGGGTCGCGGATTTGAGGATTCGGGAGAGGCAAGATGTTTGATCCAAACAAGGTTAGACTTGGAATAGCACCCATAGGCTGGTGCAATGACGACATGCCTGAGCTGGGTGCGGAGAACACATTCAGACAGACAGTGAGCGAGATGGCCCTTGCGGGATTCACGGGCTGCGAGATCGGGAACAAGTACCCGAAGGACCCTAAGGAGCTCAAGTGGGAGCTGGACCTCAGAGGCATGAGGATCGCCAGCCGCTGGTTCTCGTCCTTCATCCTGACACAGGACATGGAGCAGGTCAGAAAAGACTTCATCAGGGAGCTTGACTTCCTGGCAGCCGTAGGTGCGGACAGGATAAACGTAAGCGAGCAGAGCTATTCCATCCAGGGTCAGGTCAACACCCCGATCCTGACCGGAGGCCACAAGCATGTCATGGATGACTCCGAATGGGACAGGCTCTGCAAGGGGCTCAACGAGCTTGGAAGGATAGCCGTGGAGCGCGGTTTCAAGCTCTGCTTCCACCACCATATGGGAACGGTTGTCCAGACATCGGAGGAGACCGACCGCATGATGGCCAACACGGATCCGAGATATGTGTTCCTGTGCTACGACACAGGCCATTTCACATTCGCAGGGGAGGATCCGCTTGCAATGCTGAAGAAGTATGTGGACAGAGTTGGCCACGTGCACCTAAAGGACATGAGGCTCTCTGTTGTCAGGCAGGCCAGGGAGAACGGTTGGAGCTTCCTGACAGCGGTCAGAAACGGGGCCTTCACGGTACCGGGGGACGGAGATGTGGACTTCGATCCTGTCTTCAAGGTCCTCAGCGACGCCAAGTATGAGGGCTGGCTCCTTGTGGAGGCCGAGCAGGACCCTGCAAAGGCCAATCCGCTTGAGTATGCAATCAAGGGAAGAAAGTACATCCGCGAGCATGCGGGTCTTTGAGGAGGGTTCATGTACTTCAGCAAGGATGTGAAGAGGGGCTACAACTGCTACATAGACAGAGCCTCCGATGACATGGGTACCATGATGGACGTGGGTCTTCTGGTTATGGAGAAGGGTGACACCTACGTTATAGACGAGGCCTGTAAGGAGAGCGCTGTTCTCCTGTTCAGCGGTGATGTCATATTCGAATACGCAGGAAAGAGGGTGGAGGCAAGCCGTCCGGACTGCTTCCATCACGAGGCCTACTGCCTGCTCTCACCCAGAAAGGTGCGGATAACGCTCACGGCCACAGGCCATGCGGAGATCTACATCCAGCAGACCGACAACGACCGCGACTACGAGCCTGTCATGTACACCCCCGAGACCGTGCAGGTCCAGCATGCCGGTGCGAACGGCGAGCTGATGGGCTGCATGAGGCGTGAGATCAAGACCTTCTTCGACTACGAGAACGCTCCGTTCTCCAACATGGTCCTTGGTGAGGTCCTGAACTTCCCCGGGAAGTGGTCCTCCTATCCGCCGCACCATCATCCGCAGCCGGAGGTCTACTTCTACAGATTCGACTATCCGCAGGGTTTCGGTGTGGGATTCGCCAACGGCGAGGTCTACAGGACCGGCCACAACGGCTGCGCCGTCATAAACAGCGGAATGCACTCGCAGTGTGCGGCCCCCGGCTATGCAATGTGCTATGCCTGGGGAATCAGACATCTTGACGGCGATCCTTGGCAGAAGACCAGAATCGACGACAAGGAGCACTCTTGGCTCTGGAAGGCAGATGCCAATGACCATATCTTCAAGGGATGAACAAGGGGAGACCATCACATGGAGAAGACAGTAAGACTGACGATGGCGCAGGCGCTGGTTCGTTTCCTGGACAACCAGTACATTGCCTATGATGACAAGGAACACCCGTTTGTGGAGGGTGTCATAATGCTTCCGGGCCATGGAAACGTGCTTGGCCTAGGTCAGGCGCTTGCCCAGGAGGCCGGGCATCTGAAGGTCTGGCAGGGGAAGAACGAACAGGGCATGGCCCACACCGCAGTGGCCTTCGCCAAACAGATGAAGCGGAAGAAGATCATAGCCGTGACAGCCTCCGTAGGCCCTGGTTCGGCTAACATGGTCACAGCCGCCGCCACTGCCACGGCGAACAACATCCCGGTGCTGATCCTGCCCGGAGACGTCTACGCCTGCCGTCAGCCTGATCCTGTCCTCCAGCAGATAGAGCAGACCAACAACCTGTCAGTCTCAACCAATGACGCATTCAAGGCAGTCTGCAAGTACTGGGACAGGATAGTCCGTCCCGAGCAGCTGATGAGCGCCATGATAAGCGCATTCAGAACACTGACCGACCCGGCCAACACCGGTGCCGTGTGCATCGCCATCCCGCAGGACGTGGAGGGTGAGGCCTATGACTATCCGGAGTCCTTCTTCAGGAAGAGGGTCCACAGACTTGCCAGAAGGGCAGCCGAGCCTGAGGTCATAGCTGAGGCCGCAGAGGTCATCAGGGCGGCCAGGAAGCCGCTTCTGATCTGCGGAGGCGGTGTCCGCTACGCAGAGGCCCACAAGGAGTTCAGACAGTTCGCGGAGAAGACCGGGATCCCGTTCGGGGAGACCCAGGCCGGCAAGGGTGCCGTTCTGTTCGACCATCCGCTGAACCTTGGAGGAATCGGCGTCACGGGGTGCTCCGCAGCCAACGAGATCGCCAAGGAGGCCGATGTCATAATCGGTGTCGGAACCAGATACACGGACTTCACAACATCCTCCAAATGGCTCTTCAGACCCGATGCCAGGTTCGTGAACATCAACGTGTCCGAGTTCCAGGCCCTGAAGATGGATGCCGCAGTCCCTGTAGTGGCTGATGCGAAGAGGGCACTTCCTGCACTTCTGAAGGCCCTTGGGGGCTATCAGGCCCCATACAGGGATGAGGTCAGGAGCGCACGCGAGAAGTGGTTCAGGGAGCTGGACAGGCTGAGGAGCATCACCTTCTCAAAGGACTATGTGCCGGAGATAAACGATGCCAATGCCGAGAGCGCATTCAGATTCGCCAAGGACCTTGACGCCTGCCTTGCCCAGACCACAGTCCTGGGTGCGATCAACATGATGATGGACAAGGACGATGTTGCCATCGGTTCCGCAGGTTCCCTTCCCGGAGACATGCAGAGGATGTGGTGCGCACGCAGCCTCGACTCATACAACATGGAGTACGGCTACTCCTGCATGGGCTACGAGATCTCGGGTGCCCTTGGGGTGAAGTACGCCATCGGGGACAGGCACGACGTCTATTCCATGGTCGGTGACGGAAGCTTCATAATGCTCCATTCGGAGCTGCTCACAGCGGTCCAGGAGCACAAGAAGATCATAGTCTGTGTGTTCAACAACGCCAGCTTCGGCTGCATCAACAACCTGCAGGTCGGGCACGGAAACGACACGCTTTGCACAGAGCTCAGATTCAGGGGCGAGGACGGCAGACATTCCGGTCCGTTCATCCCTGTGGACTTCGCCAAGATAGGTGAGGCCTATGGCTGCAAGTCATACGTGATCAGGACCATGGACGATCTGAAGAGGGCCATGGCAGGGGCCAGGAGGATCAAGGACCGCCCTGTGGTCTTCGACATCAGGGTCCTTCCGAAGTCAATGACAGACGGCTACGGCTCCTGGTGGAGATGCGGAGACACTGAGGTGTCGCAGAACCAGAGGAACATCGATGCCTACAAGGACCATCTTGACCATCTGAAGGATGCTAGGAAATACTGAGCACATGAAGATCGAAGTCCCTTACAACAGAGAGAAGATTGCATTGGAGGTGGCACCGGAGCATTTCGGTGCCATTCTCAAGCTCAACGACCAAAATGGCGGAAAACCGAAGAAAAGTGCCGTTGAGATAACGAAAGAGGCCATCAAAGGCAGCTTTGATGAATTCCTGGCCCTGCCGGGCAGCACCCTTGTGATAGTGAACGACGGCACAAGGCCCACACCAACAAGGCTTGTAATGGATGCCATAGGCCCGGATCTGGAGAGGTGCAAGGCCTCCTTCCTGGTGGCCACAGGATCCCATCGTGCGCCATATGAGAGCGAGTACGACTTCATCTTCGGCTCCTGGTACGGCACCTTCAGGGACCGCATCCATGTCCACGACTGCCATGCCATGGATGACATGGACTACTACGGTAGGACCAGCCGCGGAACCGAGCTCTATCTGAACAAGCTGGTGAAGAAAGCCTCCAAGGTCATTGTCATTGGCTCCGTCGAGCCTCATTACTTTGCAGGCTATACCGGAGGAAGAAAAGGCTTCCTGCCCGGGGTTGCAGCCTTCAGCTCGATCGAGCACAACCACAAGATGGCCCTGTCGGCAGATGCAAAGGCCCTTGCCCTTGAGGGCAACCCTGTGCACGAGGACCTGATGGAGGCCATGTCCCTTGTCTCCGCCCCGGTCTATGCCATCATGACCGTCCTTGACAGGAACCACGAGATAGACACAGTGACGGCAGGCGATATCACAAAGTCCTTTGATGAGGCTGTGGAGGCTGCAAACAGGATCTTCACCGCACCGCTGAAGGAGAAGGCGGACATAGTTGTGACGGCGGCCCCTTACCCGATGGATGTTGACCTTTACCAGAGCCAGAAGGCCATTGACAACGCCAAGCTTGCTCTGAAGGACGGAGGTACAATGATTCTGGTGTCCGCCTGCAGAGAGGGCATAGGAGGGGAGTCCTTCGTCAGACTGCTCAGCAGCGCCTCGACTCCGGACGAGGTCCTCTCAAAGATCGCAGAGGGCTTCAAGCTTGGCTACCACAAGGCCGCAAAGATGGCGGAGATCTTCAGATGGGCCCATGTGCAGGCCTATTCCCAGGTCTCCGATGACCAGATGAGGAAGATATTCATAGAGCCTGTCCACGACCTGCAGAAGGCCCTTGACGATGCAATCGCCAAGTATGGTGAGGACTGCAAGGTGGTGTTCATGCCTGACGGGTCCGTGACAGTGCCGAAGATAGGCTGATTACAGGAGTGACCATGGCAGCAACCATTTCCTATGACAGGAACCACAGACTGATTCTGTCGGGTCTTGAATGCGACTGTGCCTGCCAGCACAGGATGCCTGACCAGGACATCTACGTGGGGGAGGACATCCTTCCCGACCTGCCTTCCTACATAGAGAGACGCAAGCTCGGAAGGAACTGCGTCCTTGTCTGCGACAGGAACACATACCCTGTGGCAGGAGAGAGGACCGAGAGGATACTTTCCGATGCAGGGATCAAGGTGATCATGTGCCTCCTGAAGAGGGATGGGGATGTAGACCCGGACGAGCGGAGCGTCGGAGAGGTGCTTCTGTCCATCCAGCCGGAGACGGAGTTCATAGTCGCGGTGGGCTCGGGTTCCATCACGGACACCTGCAGGGTCAATGCGGCAAGAACAGGCCTTCCGTTCGTCAGCGTGGGGACAGCCCCGTCAATGGACGGCTACACCTCAGCCGTCGCGCCTCTGCTCCTCAGAGGTCTGAAGATCCACAGGCAGGGTCCTTGCCCCGAGATAATCTGCTGTGACACCAGGATAATGGCCACAGCCCCGGACTGGATGATAGCCGCCGGTGTCGGGGACGTGCTGGGCAAGTTCATAGCCAAGGCGGACTGGAAGATAGGAAGCATCATAAACGACGAGGTCTACTGTCCTGTCTGCGGCCAGATAGTCACTGATGCGGTCAACAGACTGATCGACAATGTGGACAAGATCAAGGCAAAGACGCCGGAGGGCATCCAGATACTGATTGAAGGTCTGCTTCTTGCAGGCATCACCGTCCTGATAATCGGACACACAAGGGCCGTGGCCTCGGTGGAGCACAACATAGCCCACTTCTGGGACATGAGCGAACTTGCCCTTGGGCACAGGGCGCCTTGCCACGGTGCATCCGTGGGTATCGGGACCCTGATGGTCTGGCCAATGTTCACAAGGTTCGCGGAAGAGGATCTGTCAAAGCTGGACCTCGATGCTCTGAGAAGGGATCGCATGGACAGGGACCAGAGGGTCAGGTGGATGCACAGAACCTGGGGAGTCGAGAACGGGGACACCATAATGGAGGAGAACCCGGGGGACTTCCTTACCTGGGAGGAGCAGGAGAGACGGATCAGAAGGGCCCAGGAGAGGTTCCCGGAGATCCGCGAGGTCATCAGAGAGCTTCCTCCTGTCGAGAGGATAAGGGGAACCCTGGAGAAGCTTGGGGCTCCTATGGAGGCAAAGGACCTTGGGATATCTGATGAGGTCAGGAACATCTCCATCCACTGCGCAAAGGACTACAGGACCAGATACACTCTCTTCAAGCTCCTTGACGAATGCGGTCTTCTGAAGGAGTACCTCTCGGACTATCCGTTAAATTGGGACTGAGACGGGCGTGCTCTACCGATTTCACTGATAATGGTGTCTTTTCTGCTGTTTTTGCTGAACTTATCCCTGAAAGACCGGAAAAAACAGGCGAAAAAGCTGAAGACCACTATCCGATTGAACTGACACTTAATGTGTGATAGGTTTTCCTATATGGAAAGCATTGTTCTCATCTGTATGGCTGTAATGGCTGTCTGTCTCGTTGTTCTTTCATTTGTGCTGGTCCGGATTACCAGAAGACCAAAGTCTGAAAAGGGGCTCTTTGAACTTCAGGAATCGCTGAGGAGAATCGAGAACTCCCTGTCTGCGGAGGGCGCCCGCATAGAGGCCCTTGAGAGGCAGAGCGTGCGTCTGAATGCACTTGTGGACCAGAGACTTGCATCGTTCTCCTCCCAGGTGTCTGAGAACAACGACCGTCTGACGAAGGTTGTGGAGGGCAAGCTCTCCGACATACAGAAGGACAACGAGAGACGGCTGGAGCAGATGCGCCAGACTGTGGAGGAGAAGCTGCAGAGCACGCTTGAGAGCCGTCTGGCCACTTCCTTCAAGCAGGTGGGGGACCAGCTGGAGAGTGTGTACAAACAGCTTGGGGAGATGCAGAACCTTGCCAAAGGCGTGGACAACCTGGAGAAGGTGCTGACAAACGTCAAGACCCGCGGAATGTGGGGAGAGCTTCAGGCCGAGCGGATTCTCCAGGAGATCCTCCTTCCGGAGCAGTATCTGAAGAACGTTGTCACCAAGAAGGACAGCAGGGACCCTGTGGAGTTCGCTGTCAAGCTCCCTGGTGCAACGGAGGGAGAGTCAGTGCTCCTGCCGATTGACTCCAAGTTCCCGAGAGAGGACTACGAGAGACTCTGCAATGCCACCGAGGCTGGGGATCCGGAAGCTGTCAGAGCGCTGAAGAAGGCGCTGGAGAGAAGGATCCTTGACGAGGCCAAGGACATAAGGGACAAGTACATAGACGTTCCGGGGACAACGGACTTCGCCATTCTGTTCCTGCCCATTGAGGGGCTTTATGCGGAGATACTCTCCGTGCCTGGGCTTCAGCAGAGGGTCCAGCACGAGTTCCACGTGATGATTGCGGGCCCCACCACGCTGGCCAGCCTTCTGAACAGCCTGCAGATGGGATTCCGCACCCTTGCCATAGAGAGACGCAGCGCTGAGGTCTGGCATGTGCTTGGGGAGGTCAAGACGGAGTACGGCAAGTTCGGCATGGTTCTTGATGCCGTGAAGAGGAAGCTGACGCTTGCGACGAACGAGATAGACAACGCGTTCACAAGGCACAGGGCAATGGAGCGCAAGCTCCGTGGTGTGGAGGCTGTGGAGGAGATCGGGGATGATGGAATCGCGGATCCAGTCGGTCAGATATGACAACGGAGAGCTTCAACGCTACCAGATGGTGTCAGGCTTTGAATGGAGAGACCTCCTGTTTGTGAAGCCGGAACCCTCAAAGGAGTGCTTTGAGGAGCTTGCAAGGATGTTCAAGGCTTTCATGATAGCCCAGCACCATGAGTTGTATGGAGCAATGCTGGCCTTTCATGTTCCTGAGGACATCAAGATACCGTTTCCGGCCGAGACCGAGTATGGAAAGGTCTTCGACAGGCACATTGCGGCGACAATAGGGCTGAGAAGGCTTGTGAAAGAGGGGCGCATCCGCAACGAGAACAGGACTCTGGTCTTCGACGATCCTGAGGTGGAGGCCTTCATAAGGGCTTTGGATGAAAGGGGATTCGTGATCCGGGGCTTCGGGGACAGAACCGATGTCAGCATCG
>JAFVFA010000070.1 GCA_017475725.1 Spirochaetales bacterium | reverse complement strand
TCTGCTCAAGGTTCCAGACACCAACCGTGGTCTCCTTGAACTTTCTGGTGCTTCTTCTTGTTCTGATGAGCTCAAGTGCTTCCATTTTCACCTCCATCGCATAAAAACGTTGCAATGCCCATGTCATAGGCCATTATTCTCTTTCCATGGACCTCCTGTTCCACTCCGGATGCGGAACCGTCCAGTATTTTCCCTGAGGCTTCATAGAGCTTCATTATCAGGTCCTTCTCCACTGGGCAGACAGCATGTGAAGGGTAGATCAGATCGAACTGGTCAGACATGGCGTTGAGCTTCAGAAGGCTTAGCCTGTAGGCGTGCATCTCCCTGTGGATTCCGAACATGAAGATCCTTCCGGTCTGGATTGGGTCTCCGGTGAATATGATTCTGCGCATGATGTCCAGCACCGCTATGCTTCCGGGGGTGTGCCCCGGTGTTGTGATGATCTTAAGCGGTCTGTCCCCGAGGTCTATGATGTCTCCATCCCAGACGGGAACCATCTCCCCTGTGCCGTTGTGGAGTTTGTAGTAGTTGATCGCCTCGGCCGGATTCATGTAGAAACTGTCGAATTCCCTGTTCCCTCCGATGTGGTCAGGGTCCGCATGTGTGTTGAGAAGAAGAACCTGATGGGCAGTCAGACCACTCGCTATGTTCTTCACGTTCCGTACGGTCATCCCACTGTCTATCAGGAGAGACCTCTTCTTTCCTTCAAGCAGGAAGAACCTCACTCCCGAGTCCTCGAATATCCATGTGCTCCTGTCTATTGCCCTGACGTCGAATGGCATGTTCCCTCCATGTGTTTCTGCCTATAGAAACTATAAACTGAGCCATTCCTGTTGTCGAGCGAAAAAGCACTGTGCTATACTCAATCCGTGTCTATTTGCACAGAAACACAATGTTGATTGCTGATGGAGGAAACGAATGCTTAGCAAAAGCCTCATAAATGAAGTTCTGGATGCTGCACTGAGCACAGGTGCGGACTTCGCCGAGGTGTTCCTTGAGAACACCGAGGACAAGTACATCCAGATGGTTGACAATGCTATCCACAGGATCCAGGGGTCCACTGTCTGTGGAATGGGACTCAGAATATACAAGGGCCTCAGAACCGTCTACGGGTCAACAGGGGATCTCTCACCGAACGGCGTGCTGTCGCTGGCGCGCAACGTGGCAGGTGTCTTCTCGGATGCCCCGACTACGCAGAGAACTGAGTTCGCAGAAAGGATCCCAGCCAACATCTCGCCAGTGAAGATAGTCTCGTCTTCAATCTCCAACAAGAGGAAGATTGACCTTGTCAGGAAGGCTAACGATGCCGCAAGAGCCTACAACAGCGAGATTTCGCAGGTGCAGACAACATATCTGGACACTGATAGAAGATTCTGGATAGCCAACAGCGAAGGACTTTACACCGCTGACAGGCAAATCAGGACCAGGCTTTCGTGCTCTGCAACGGCAAGTCGCGGTTCAGAGAACCAGTCAGGGTTCTACGGCCCAGGACGACAGGCCGGACTGGAGGTCTTCCTTGAGCAGATAGACCCGGCTGACATAGGGCGTGAAGCGGCCAGGATCGCAATGGTCAACATCAATGCCGGCTACTGCAAGGCTGGCCAGTATCCTGTTGCAATAGAGAACGCCTTCGGAGGAGTCATCTTCCATGAGGCCACAGGACACAGCCTTGAGGCTACTCAGGTCGCCTACGGGGTCTCTGAGTTCTGCGGCAAGATAGGCCAGCTGGTGGCCAACCCAAAGGTCACTGCAATAGATGACGGGACCATCCCGAATGCATGGGGCAGCATCAACATCGATGACGAGGGAAGACCTGGGCAGCGCAACGTCCTGATTGAGAACGGTGTCCTCAAGAGCTACATGATCGACACCTTCAACGCAAGGAGGATGGAGGGCTTCAAGCCTACAGGCAATGCAAGGAGACAGAACTTCTCGTTCGCTCCGACATCCAGGATGACGAACACCTACATCGCCCCCGGAACCGACTCTGACGAGGACATCATCGGATCGATAGAGTATGGCCTCTATGCGAAGAACATGGGTGGCGGAAGCGTGAACCCTGCGACATGAGCCTTCAACTTCGGCGTCCTGGAGTGCTACATGGTCCGTGACGGAAAGATCTGCGAGCCGGTGAGAGGTGCAACACTGATAGGCAGAGGTTCCGAGATCATCAAGGACATCGACATGGTCGGCAGGAACCTTGCCCACGGAACCGGAATGTGCGGCTCCCAGAGCGGAAGCATTCCCGTGAACGTCGGACAGCCTCTGATCAGGGTTTCCAAGATTACAGTGGGAGGAAGGTGAGACTATGGATTTCAGACAGATCAAGGAAAAGATAGATGCAATCTGCAAGGCCAGAGGTCTTGAGGAGTACAAGATGGTCTTCAGCGGCAGCTCCGGACTCAGCGCCTCCGCAACGGGAAGGGCCATCTCGGATACAAGCATAGAGGTTTCATCGGCTCTGACCTTCACCGCTGTGGTGAACGGCAGAGGCGGATCATCAAGCACCAACATATTTGATGACGAGTCCCTTGAGGCCCTGGTCGACAGTGCAATCGACAACGGATCATCATTGGAGGGCAAGAGCAAGTGCTACATCTTCGAGGGAAGCCCAAGTTATGAGAGCATTCCAGAGTGCTCCTATCAGGAGCCTGAGATGTCACAGATTGTTGACAAGGTCCTTGAGATCCAGAACCAGATGCTTGATGCAGACCCAAGGGTTCAGGAGGGGTCCGACTCCACGATCTTCTCCGAGAAGAGCACCATCTGCCTTGCCAACAGCAAGGGGCTTCTGCTTGAGAACACCTGCGGTTCAACAGGCTATTACCAGAGTGCGGTGGTCAAGGAAGGCGAGGAGGTAAAGCTCGGAATGGATATCGCGATTCGCGACATCAATGAGATAAAGCTGGACAACTGCGTGAATGAGGCCATCGCAAAGCTCGGCTCCGGTCCAACCAAGACCAGAAAAGCGAACATAGTAATGTCCTCTGATTGCATGCGGATGATGCTCAGCGCGTTCTCGCCGATATTCTTCGGCCGCTATGCCACACTCGGCATGTCCTTGCTGAAGGACAAGGAGGGGCAGAGCATTGCATCACCTGTGGTGACTCTTGTTGATGACCCGTTCGAGGCTACCAGCCCATGTCCCATCCAGTTCGATGCGGACGGCGTTGCAACATACAGGAAGAGCATCATAGAGAAGGGGATTCTGAAGACCTTGCTGTACAGCATCTCGTCAGCTGAGGAGGCCGGAAAGAAGACCACAGGCAACTCCGGACCATTCCTTGGGGCGGAGGGCACATCTCTGTTCAGCTTCTACCTTGAGGCCGGGGACAAGACGGAGGACGAACTCTACGCCCTGGCCGGTGACGATGGAATCTGCGTCAAGGAGATGAAGGGCCTTCATGCCGGAGCCAATGCCTCGACAGGTGACTTCTCCATCGAATGCGCGGGATTCGAGATCTCCGGAGGGAAGCTGGGCAAGAGCGTCACATCCTTCACGATCTCAGGCAACTTCTACGAGCTTCTGAAGAGTATCGAGGCCTTGGGGGACAAGGTTGAATTCGGCACTCCTCATGGATACACCAGAATCGGCTCTCCAAGTGCCCTCATAAGGGATATCAGCATAGCCGGCTGAGTTCTCGATTGAACTGCCAGTTCCTTTTGTGCTATCCTCAATCTGCGCGCGGGAATGGTGGAACTGGCAGACACGTAGGATTTAGGTTCCTATTCGCAAGAGTGAGGGTTCAAGTCCCTTTTCCCGCAAACATGAAGACCGGCCGAAAGACCGGTCTTCGTTGTTTGAAAGGGAAACAGGTGGGACTTGAAGCCATGCGGTAGGAGGACGCACTGCGTCTTAGCGCTTGTCCTTGTCTATGAACTCAAGTGTTATCACTGACATGGCCCCAAAGACCAAACTGAACGCAGCGAAGCTCCACCAGAAAGACCCGATGTTCTTCCTTGACTGTTCATAGTAGGCCTTTCTGTGGGTTGCAGCGGCTTCATTCTGGAGGAACTCTTTGACCCTGTCTCTGCCCACCATGTCCACCATCTCCCCGATAGTCAGTGTGAACGAGAACTCCTTGTCCCCGTTCTTGGCAACGTAATCGCTTGAGGCTATCCTGTCGGCGATCTCGCCTACAGGGGTGTCCCTGCCCAGACCGCTGAGGGAAAGCATCAGCATTACCTCTTCGGGGTTCTTCACCTCCAGCGCTGCGAACAGCACATCCGCCACATCCCCGAATCTTGCAGCCCTTATTGCCTGCACCATCGGGTTGTCCTTGTCGGCGCTGAGAGCGTTCGCGGCCTCTCCAAGGGTGAACTCTATTGGAACCTTCGTCTCCTCAAGTTTCTCGACAGTGCTCCATGCAGTCGCCATCGGCAGGTTGTTGTAGTCGGCCTGGGCTGCGATGCACTTGACTCCATAGTTGGATACCATCAGCTTGGACAGGCCGTTGGACCACTGGGGAAGGGTGAAGACCCCTCCGGAGAACACGAACTGGACTATGAGAAGGAACGGCATTATCGACATGGCCGCAGTTGTTGTATGCACCAGGCATGAGATCCAGAGGGCAATCATATCCGTGGCATAGGATATGAGGAAGACCGTGATTCCGATGTCAAGAACCATGAAATGGGTCATTACTCCAGCTTTCGGGAATTTGATCCCCATCCTTGTGCACACGAATATCGTCAATGCGGACTGCACCAGACAGAGCAGAGCCTGATACAGCATGTGGCTTATTATGTATGATGAGATGTGCATGCCGGCGCGATGCTCACGCTTGACTATCTCACGCTCACGGCACACGACCTGTACGGAGTTGAAGCAGCCGTTCCAGATTGCGACACAGCTGAGCGCCAGGGCACCTTTCAGCGTACCCTCCATGGTCTGGAAGAAGTCGTTTCTCACGACAAGTGACACAAGTCCTGCAATCACTACGGCCATCGGAAGGAACTTCCAGTCACTCTGATAGACGAACATCCTGAGCTGCTTGGCAAGGAAAATGCCGATCTGCTCAATCCTTCCGCGGTACCTAAGAGTCCTTGTAGTCTCAGCCATTGCAAACCTCCGCATACTTCCTGATGTAGTCCTCAGCCAGACCTTCGCCTCCGGTGTCCTTGGAGTTTATCGCCATGACGATCCTTTCCATGCTGTCACGGCCGAAGAAAGCCTTCGCCTCGTCGACGCTTCCGTAGAATGCCAGCCTTCCTGTCCTGTGGTGGTCCTTCGCAAGGACTATGACGTCGTCGAACAGGTCTATGACCCTGTCCGGGGTGTGGGTTATGACTATGACTATTCTGCCTTGGTCCGCAATCTCCCTGAGCTTGGTCATCAGCTCCCTGGCCATGACTCCGTCAAGACCGGAGTCCGGTTCGTCAAGGATGAAGAGGTAGGGGTCCGAGATCAGCTCCATTGCAATGGACAGCCTTCTTAGCTGTCCGCCGGAGAGCTTCTCGACATAGTGACTTCTGCTTGGAGAAAGTCCGAAGGTGTCAAGCACGTTCTCCTCCATGCCTTTCCGACCTTCCGCATTTATTCCGATGGGAAGGCGAAGCATTGCAGCATCGTCAACAGTGTGCTGGATCGTGTCCTTGCCCCTGATCAGATTCTGCTGGGGGACAAAGCCTATCTGGTACTGCATCCGCCTGTAGTGCTTGTATATGTCCGTGCCGTTCAGCGTTATCTTGGCCTTGGCCTTCTCATAACCGTTCACCGCGTTCAGGAAGGTCGTCTTCCCCGTACCTGAGCCGCCAAGGAGAAGAACCATGTGGCCCGGCTCTATGTCCAGGTGGATGTCTCGCAGAAGGTACTTCTTGTGGAAGAACTCTGTGACGGTGCGCTCGTCAATGTCAATGCTCAGCCCATCGCCTTTCGGTGTGCCGACTCTGGTGCCGGTTGAAAGGTTCAAGGCATCTTTTCTGATGTCCTCTACCTTGATTGATGGTTGGAATTTCTTGCTGAATCCCCAGATCATGGCTATGAT
>JAFVFA010000069.1 GCA_017475725.1 Spirochaetales bacterium | reverse complement strand
TGTTGAAGAACCGCTTTCTGAAGCGCTCTATCGAATACGGGTTGGATATGACCATCTGCACCGCAACTATGATCAGGATTATCAGACCCTGAAGAGCCTTGACAAGGTTAGGTGGAACGCTTGTCAGAATCTGGAGGTTGACCTGACTGTAGAGGAGAATCCCGAAGAAGAATGACGCAGGGATTATCCAGATGGGGTGCAGGCCTCCGAACAGGGCAACGACAACACCTGAGAAGCCGTAGCCTCCGGTCATCCCGGCCACAGCCCTGAGCTGGACGCCCATGAGCTCAACTGCTCCAGCCATTCCGGCACAGGCACCTGAGATCACCATGGAGATAATAAGGTACTTGGAGACGTTGATTCCACCATAGGTAGCCGCACGCCTTGATGCTCCGGCAGCCCTCATCTTGTATCCCCAGGTGGTCTTGAACATCAGGATGTAGACCACAACCACAAGCACAATGGCAAGGAATATGCCCTGGTGAAGGGCAGAGCCCCTGAACAGCTTGGTGAGCTGTGCGCTTGGGTCGATCCTCGGGCTCATCGGGGTGCCTGACTTCTCGTTCGGGTCAAGCAGTGGGATTCTGATGCAGAAGTTGAAGAACTGTATGGCCACGTAGTTGAGCATGACCGTGGAAAGAAGCTCGCTCACATCCATCTTCGCCTTGAGGAAGCCGGGGATGAACCCGTAGATCCCTCCCGCCACCGCTCCGGCAAGTATGCAGAGCGGAATCATGATGAACCTCGGCATTCCATGGCAGTTGGTCGCGATTGCCGTGGCCGCTATGATTCCCATGTACATCTGACCTTCGGCTCCGATGTTGATTATTCCGCAACGGGAGCTCACAGAGATGCCAAGGGCCACAATCAGCAGTGGTATCATTCGGATCAGGACCTCGCCGAAGGCTCTGAAGTTCTTGAACGGCATGGAGACTATTATCCAGTAGGTGGCGAACACGTCACCTCCGACCGCGACTATGATCAGGGCCCCTACAAGCAAGGCGGCCAGAACGGCAATGACGATGACCGCGATCCGGTATATCAGTTTGTAGTTACTCATCTTCCTTGACCCCCGCCATAAGAATTCCGAGACGTGACGTGTCAGCCTCGTCCCTGTTCAGAACCTTCTGGTTCTGGCCCTTGAATATGACTGCTATCCTGTCACTGAGATTCAGTATCTCCTCAAGCTCCTCTGATATCAGCAGGATTCCGATCCCTGACTTCCTGAGCTTCAGAAGCTCCTTGTGGATGAACTCCGCAGCCCCCATGTCCAGACCTCGGATAGGGTAGACGCAGACAAGGAACTTGGGCTTCCTCGATATCTCCCTTGCAAGGATCACCTTCTGGATGTTTCCGCCTGATAGGGAACCTGCCGCGGTGTGTATGCCCGGACAGCGGATGTCGAAGTTCTCCCTTGCCCTGTTCGACTGGTCCTCTATGGCCTTGTTCCTCAGAATGTGGTTCTTTGAGAACTCCTTGGTCTCGCTGTCCTTCAGGATCATGTTCTCCTTGATTGACATGGACGGGACTATGCCCTCGGTGTTCCTCTCCTCCGGGATGTATCCCATGCCCTGGCTGATTATCTGCCCCGGAGACAGGTTCTGGATCTGCTTGCCGAAGAACTCCACCGTCCCGCTCTCACACTTCCTGATTCCGTTGATCACCTCCGCAAGCTCCCTCTGTCCGTTTCCGGAGACGCCTGCAAGGCCCACTATCTCACCTGCCTTGATTGTCAGGTTGAAGTGGTCAAGTGCCAGGAAGCCCCTGTCGCTTCTGACGCAGAGATCTTTGATCACCAGCGCATCCTGGCCCTGTGAGGGCTCCTCTGTGTTGGAGTGGGTCTCCACCTCATGGCCGGTCATCAGAGCAGCTATCTGCTTCGGTGTGTAGTCAGCCGTGCTTCCCTCGAATACGATCCGGCCGTGGCGCAGGATGTTGACCTTGTCCGAGAGCGCCTTGACCTCGTTCAGCTTGTGGCTGATGAATATTATTGAAAGCTCCTTGCTCATCTTCTTCAGGAGCACGATCAGCTCATCGGTCTCCTGAGGGGTGAGGGCGCTTGTGGGCTCGTCCAGAATAAGGAACTTGGCCCCAAGGCAGAGCGTCTTTACCAACTCAACTCTCTGCTGCTCGCCAACGGCAAGCTGCCAGATGAATGCGTCCGGGTCCACTGCCAACCCGTACTTCCTGGAGACCTCATCCACCTTGTCCCTGACCATCTGGAGATCGACCTTGATCCCCTTCCAGGTGTTCTTCATGCCAAGTGCGATGTTCTCCAGTACTGTCATGTTCGGTACCAGCATGTACTGCTGATGCACCATCCCTATGCCTGCATCGAATGCATCGTTCGGGGTTCTGAAGTGCATCTCCTCACCATTGATGAAGATCTTCCCCTCATCGGCCTGGTAGAGGCCCATGATGATGTTCATCAACGTTGTCTTTCCTGCTCCGTTCTCCCCAACAAGTGCCAGGATCTGATGCTCTCCTACTGTAAGGGAGATGTCATCGCTGGCAAGCACACCAGGGAAACGCTTTGTGATGTGTTCTACACGGAGTTCCGTGATCTTGTCGAATTTTGCCATGTTCTACCGTTTGAGGTTCCTAAAACAATGCCGGCCGTTACCGACCGGCATACACGATTGCAGATGTGGTCTGATCAGAGTTTCGAGTAGTCGACGTCTGCCCAGTTGGAGAGTACGTCAGCCTTGGCTGAGAACTCGGCCATCTTGGCCTCGACCTGTGACTTGATCTCAGCTGTGATCTTGTCTGCGCACTTCTCGTTCCATGCCCAGATGAAGCCGCCGTTGCTGAAGTTCATCGGGATGAGCTCTCCGCCGAGCTTGCCGCCCTGGAAGGCCTCAACCAGACCGATCATGACAGCCTTGTAGTTGTAGGAGGATGCTGCGATGCACTTGTAGCCCTCGTCAAGACCGATCTGTGCAATGTCCTGTCCGAGCCACCAGAGATCCTTGTCAGGATAGCCTGCAACAGCTCTGAGAGCACCAAGAGCCTGCTGTGATGAACCTGTGAGGACATCGTTGCCTGCTGCGATGAGGGACTCTGCGAACTCTGCTGACTTGACTGTGTCACCGAAGTCTCCAATGTGTGTGACTGTGATCTTTGCGTTTGGATTGACTGCCTGGACACCAAGGACGAATCCTCTGTTGTATCTTGCGGAGTCACCGCCGTCGATAGGACCTACGACACCGACCTTGTTAGCCTTGGTTGTGAGACCGGCGACGATACCTGAGAGGTAACCGGTCTCCTCTGACTGCGGCATGTAGCTGAAGACGTTGTTTCCGATGATGTCGGTTGTTGTTCCGAATGCGAACATGATGTCAGGATAGTCAGGAGCGACTTCCTCAACGACGGACCTGTACTGGGATCCGTGGAGGATGATGATGTTGAAGCCCTGTGTAACATAGGTTGCTATGGCTGACTTCGCATCTGCGGGTGCGGTGTTCTCTACTGCCTTGTAGTCTGCGATAGTCCCTGCCGGGAGCTCTGCCATTGCCTCCTGAATGCCGTCATGCATTGCCTGGCACCAGCCCTTGTCATCGATGGTGGATGCGACGATCAGTGCTACCTTGATGTCCTTGGTCTTTGACTGCTCGGCAGATCCGCTTGCGAAGGCCATGCCAACTGCGAGCATGGCGAGAAGAGCGATAAGTAAGACTTTTTTCATTTTGTCTCTCCTTAAAGTGTTTTTGGAGCAGCAGGCAACGCCTGCGCCTACCATTTGAAAGTACGTTTATGCTAAATTCTAACACGCGCGCATGTAAAGGGAAAGCAAAAAAAATGTTGCGAGATTTTCGTTGAATTGCAACAAAATACGACTTCCAGATTGAGGTTTTCTGAAATTTGCAACCTGTGGCGAATGCCTGCAACAAAGTATCCTACACTATTCCGACGAACTTTTTCAAGGATGCAACATATTCCTTGAGCTTGACCAGGGTCTGCTTCCTTTTCGGGTCTATCGAGTTGTCGTTCAGATGGTCCTCTATCTTCCTGGCGACGAAGTTGATGTCGTTGATCGGGTCACCGGGAGGGGAGAGCAGTCTTGTGGCGGAGAAGGACTTCCATTTCTCCATCTCCTCCTTGTCCAGGACCTTCGGGTAGTTGCGGCAGACATGGCGCCATAGCATCTGGGGACAGCGTGGATCCTCGAAGTCCAACCCAAGCTTGAGCCTCTGCTCCGGTGGGGTGCTCCTGACCGTTGCGAAGAGCCTCTTGTCATAGTCGCTGAAGAACTTGGAGTAGATCTGGAAATCCGGGTCGTCCGGGTTCGTGAACTCCTCGGAGTCGTTTGACCTGACCTTGATTATCAGCTCGGTCCTGTTCTCTATTATCTTGTTGTAATGCTCCATGCAGGCGGCCCTGTCTATTCCAAGACGCTCGTAGTCCGCTTCCTTCAATGTGTTCTCCGGCGCCAGGAACGGTACGCGGTTTATGGCTATCCTGAAGACTCCGGGAACCTTGTAGACATCCTCCGACCTGGCGGCCATCAGCTTTGCGGGATCCTTGGAGAGGTCGAAGCATATGATGGAGTTCTCGTTCGTCACATGGGGCGTGATGGGCACTATCATGGTTGTGCAGCCGTGGGGGTTGGTGAAGTTCACGCTGGTGTGAAGCACCGGTTGGGGTGTGCCCTGGAGATTGAGCAGATTCTTGACCTCCACCTTGCTTCTGAGTTTGAGATAATGGTCGAAAAGCCTTGGTTGGGCCGTTTTTATCAGCTTTGC
>JAFVFA010000068.1 GCA_017475725.1 Spirochaetales bacterium | reverse complement strand
CGATAGCCTCAAGATGCGGAGTCTTCGCAAAGAGCGACATCCAGCCTCTTCTGAACCAGGGGGCAAGACGGGAGGACCTTGCCGCAGGCATACTCTATGCAGTTGCGAACCAGACGGTGTCCGGACTTGCCCAGGGAAGAAGGATAGAGGGCAACATACTCTACCTTGGAGGACCTCTGAGCTTCATACCGCAGCTCAGGGAGGCCTTCGACAAGACGCTCGGGATCAGGGGAACATGCCCTGAGGACTCCCTGTACTACGTGGCTCTGGGTGCTGCATTTGCAGGGATAGGCCGGCAGCTTAGTCTGTCTGACCTGCTCTCCCTCTTCTCAAACGGAGGCGAAAGAAAAGACTACAAGAGCTGCCCCGCCCTCTTCCGAAGCCAGGATGAATACGAAGCCTTCAAGGCTGAGCATGAGGCTCATTCCTCCGGAATCAGGGAGGTCGATTCCCCAAGCGGCAGGATGTACCTTGGAGTCGATGCGGGGTCAACCACGACCAAGATCCTTCTGATGGATGACAACTGCAACATCTTCAGACCCCTCTATGCCCCGAACAGGGGCAATCCGGTCCAGCTTGTCAAGGATTATCTCAAGGACCTCTATTCGGAATACCCCAATATCCGGATAGCCGGCTCATGCGTCACAGGATACGGGGAGCAGCTGATAAGGGCAGCATTCAACCTTGACAATGGAATTGTTGAAACAATGGCCCATTTCTATGGTGCAAGGCAGTTTCTTCCAGCGGTTGATTTCATACTGGACATCGGAGGACAGGACATCAAATGCTTCCAGATCAGGAACGGGAGCATAGAGAACCTGTATCTGAACGAGGCATGCTCCTCCGGTTGCGGCTCGTTTCTGCAGACATTCGCCAGTGCCCTTGGATACACAAGCGAGGAGTTCGCAAGACTTGGGCTGTTCGCTGACGCCCCTGTGGACCTTGGCTCAAGATGCACAGTGTTCATGAACAGCTCAGTGAAGCAGGCCCAGAAGGATGGGGCCACAATCCAGAACATAGCTGCAGGCCTATCCATAAGCGTGGTTAAGAACGCGCTCTACAAGGTCATAAGGTGCTCCAATGCCAGACAGCTTGGCAGAAACATAGTCGTGCAGGGAGGGACATTCCTGAACAACTGCGTTCTCAGGGCTTTCGAGATGGAACTGGGGACAACCGTCGTCAGGCCCAAGTTCGCCCCTCTGATGGGAGCCTACGGTTCAGCGCTCTATGCCAGGGAGCACGCAAGGGAGAGAAGCACCACAATCACCTCATCCGAGCTTGATGATTTCAAGCACACGGTGAGACCTGTGACATGCAAAGGCTGCATGAACCACTGCAACCTGACCGTCAACACATTCAGCGGAAACAGACGCTACATTGCGGGAAACAGATGCTCGAAGCCTCTGGGGTCAACAGGGAAAGGGGAAGGCCACAACCTGTACGAATACAAGATATCCCTCCTTGGGAAGTACATGAACCAGGAGAAGGATGACGGAAGAAGGAACATAGGCCTTCCGATGGGACTGAACCTCTTCGAGCTCCTCCCCTTCTGGCACACCCTGTTCACAAGGCTCGGCTTCAATGTTGTCACCTCTCCCCTCTCAAGCAGAAGAACCTACCTCAACGGGCAGAGCACAATACCGTCAGACACCGTCTGCTACCCGGCAAAGCTCATGCACGGACATCTGGACTGGCTTCTGAAGAAGGATGTCGGAACCATATTCTACCCCGACATGACCTACAACCTGGACGAGCACCTTGGGGTGGACCACTACAACTGCCCTGTTGTGGCCTACTACCCTGAGCTTCTCAGGGACAACGTCAGGGAGCTTGGGAAGGTTAAGTACATCAATGATTTCATGAGCCTAGCAGACCAAAGGCAGTTCACATCAAGGATCACACAGGTGCTTCTGAAGCACTTCCCGGATCTTAGGAAGACTGACATAAAGGTTGCTGTTGACGCAGCGTACAGGGAGTACCATTCATATCTTGCGGATGTCAGGTCGAAGGCAAACGAGTACCTGGAATTCGCCAGAACAAACAAAAAGCATATCATTGTCCTTGCAGGAAGACCTTACCATCTGGATCCGGAGGTCAATCACGGCATAGACAAGCTCATAAGCGAGCAAGGTGCGGTTGTGGTCTCGGAGGATTCGGTAAGCCAGAACGAGGGGTTCTTCCCCACAAAGGTAAGAAACCAGTGGACCTATCACAGCAGACTGTATGCCGCCGCCAAGTTCGTGGCTGAGGCGCCAAAGGACCTGAGCATCAATCTGGTCCAGCTCATATCGTTCGGTTGCGGTGTTGACGCCATAACATCCGACGAGACCCGGTCCATAGTGGAGGCGGGCGGAAAGATATACACACAGCTGAAGATAGACGAGATGTCGAACATGGGAAGCGTAACAATCAGACTGAGAAGCCTGTTCGCAGTGCTGGATGGAGGAAGGAGATGAAGACAACCGCAACGATACTGGCCTGTGTACTCTGCTCTTACCTTGCAGGTGGATTCAACCCTGCCATAGCCCTGTCTGTGGCAATCTACAGAAAGGACATCAGAGGCCTTGGAAGCGGGAATCCGG
>JAFVFA010000013.1 GCA_017475725.1 Spirochaetales bacterium | reverse complement strand
TCCTTTCCCACCGCCAGCATCAGGTCGGCGAACTCGTCGATGATGACCATGATGTACGGGAGCTTGACTCTGAGCAGACCCTTGGTAGTGATCTTCTCGTTGTACTCCTCGATCTTCTTTGCACCTACGCTTGAGAAGAGTGCCATTCTCCTCTCCATCTCCTCGACCACGAAGTTCATGGCCTTGATGGCCTTCTTGGCGTCCGTTATGACCGGAGTCAGCAGATGCGGGATGCCGTTGTACGGAGAAAGCTCGACCATCTTCGGGTCCACAAGGATCATTCTGACCTCCTTGGGGGTCTTTGTGTACAGGACGGAGCAGATAAGGCCGTTGATGCAGACGGACTTTCCTGAGCCGGTCGTACCGGCAACAAGGAGGTGCGGCGTCTTGGCCAGATCTATGACTATGGACTCTCCTGTGATGGTCTTTCCAAGGACCATAGGTATCTTGTAGTACTTGCCCTTGAGAGCAGGCATCATGACATCAAAGCCTATGACATCCCTCTTCTTGTTCGGAACCTCGACTCCTATTGCGACCTTCCCTGGTATCGGAGCCAGGATTCTGACGTCCTCCACAGAGAGCTGCATGGCCAGGTTCTCAGCCAGGTTCAGGACTGCTGTGACCTTTATTCCAGGCGCAAGGGACAGTTCATAGAGTGTGAATGTGGGCCCGTGCTGGACACCGATCAGACTTGTGCCGATCTTGAACTGGGCAAGGGTCTCGACTATTATCTGTCCGTTCGGGTCGTTCTCCGGATCCTCATATACTGTTGCTGAGACAGGATAGTGCTTGAGTATGCTCTCAGGCGGGAACTCGTAGACGAACTTCTGCTTGTCCAGAAGATATGAGTTTCCACCCGCAGCGCTCTTCAGACCTGCGACACCGGAGACCATGTCGATGTCAGGACCCTTTCTGCCTCTGGCCTCGTTCTCCGCCATATCCTCATCCGAGATGCCCTCATCCTCTTCCACGGCGTCTTCAACAGGCTCCTCAACCTTCTCCTCCGCCTTCATGGCGGCCTGCCTCTCGGCTTCGAACCTAGCGGCTTCAAGTCTGGCGGCCTCGGTCTTTGCGGCCTCCTGCTGCCTGAGCATCTCAGCCTTCGCAGCGGCAAGCTCCTCCTCTGCCTTGCGTGCAGCCTCCTCAGCCTCACGTCTCTGGCGCTCAAGCTCCTGCATCTCCTCAAGATGCTTCCTCTCGAACTCGGCCTGACGTCTGCGCATCACAAGCTGCTCATCGATCTCCGCCTGTGCGGCTGCCTCCTTGAACACGGACTGGCTCTGCACCACAGGCTCTGGTTCCGCAGTCTCCGGAACATTCTGCTGAGGAGCTGAGAATACGGCAGCGCCGCCACGGGATGCGAACGGATTCTGCATCTGGGCAACAGGTATGTCATTGCCGGGAACAATCCTTGGTTTCGGTGCCTCATATGGGCTCTGGAACTGCACAGGCTGCTGTACCGGCTGCTCCTGCTGCTGGATCTGAGTCTGAACCGGCTGATCCGGTTTGTTCTCCGAGATTCCGAAGTCGACGTCCGGAAGCTTGCTTCCATAGGTCGGGAAGACCTTCTCGGCCTGGGCATCCTCATGGAGGCGTCTCATCAGGTTTCTTGGCTTGAACATGTTCTGGAGTCTCTTGCGGTTCTCCTCAGCCTCAAGCCGTGCCCTCTCCTCTTCCTCCGCGATGCGCTTCAGTCTGGCCTGCTCGGCCTCTCTCTTGGCCTGCTCCTCCCTTCTGATCTGGGCCTCACGTTCTGCAACGTTGTAGACCTCACGGTCAACGGAGGACACGGATGCGGTACTGAGATAGTTGGGGAAGCTCTCGAATGTCGGAATCTGGACATCCGTCAGACTGGAAAGGGCAATCTTCGATTTGGCCGGGTCATGGTCATGGACCTTCACCGGATCCTCAGGGCTCTCCTCAATGCGGACGATTGCAGGTATACCCAAGTCCTCCACCTGTTCAGGCTTCTCGACCCTGCCATCGTCCTCAACCGCCTCAGAGGCTTTCTGTCTCTTAGGCTGTCTCTCCTTCCTCTCCCTCTTCTGTCTGGGGCCGTTCTTAATGCGCTGTATGAGAAGCAGCATCAGCACCGAAACCAGAAGTCCACCTAGAGCAATCAGCGGATAGGCGCCAGGCAGCTTGGAGACGACAGAGAAGATCGGGTTCCGTCCCTGAAGGAATGTCCCTATCAGATAAAGGGAATAGAAGGCGGTGCATCTGAAGATGAACTGCAGAAGTCCGGAACCCATGAAGGAGAGAACCATGTTGAGCACGCACAAAGCTGCAAGAGGTATGAGCCCAAAGGGCCTTAGTCCCTGTGAGGCGAATACGTTGAAGTTTCTGTCGAACACCCCATGAAGCGGTGACAGGACGGCGTGAAGGAATGAGCCCTCCCTAAGCTTCATCAGGGGGAAAGCACAGATGACAAGGACACCAACGGCGATGATGGTGCTCAGCAATGACATGATCTTATTGGGTCTGCGCTTCTTTGACATATGACTTATAATAACACTTCAGTGTAGGAATGTCATTATGGTTTATGAATCAGAAGCATCCTTCTTTGGGCATCCAAGCCAGGCACTTCATAGTCGACCACACTGCTTTCGAATCTGCATCCCCTATAGGCCCCAATGACGTCAAG
>JAFVFA010000067.1 GCA_017475725.1 Spirochaetales bacterium | reverse complement strand
GATGGGGATGTCGGTCTCGACATAGCTGTTTATGTTTGCGTACCCCAGGTCATGCCTGTTGTCGTTCTCCCTGACTGCGAATGAGAACCTGGTCTTGCCTGTGGTGCCCAGGAAGTTCTGGTCCTCTGTGTAGCATTGGGCTGTGAATCCGTAGTTGGAGTCATAGGAGATGCTGGGGAAGACAATGATGGAGAGGGCCCCGTCTATCTCCATGCTGATTGTGACCGGGATCCTTCCGTTCGTCTCCGGGCCTTCGCTCCAGCTTGCGACCACATCCTTGAATATCCTCAGATCCAGAAGCTGCTGCCGCTTCCTCTCGACGGCATACTCAAGGTCCTCAAGGCTCTCGAACTCCGTGCCCTCGTCGTAGCCGATGTGTCTTCTGACTGCGCTCTCCCTGGTCCTGCCAGTGATGGATATGCGGTATCCCTCTATGACATAGGTGCTTGCCCATGTCCGGAACATACAGAGTACGACTAGAGTAAAGATTGCAGCTGCCCGTTTCACAATGCCCACAGGCATCATGCTAATGGTTTTGTTTTCTTATGTAAATAAAGTAATTAAACAATTTACACGCAGGCGCTCTTTATGGTCTCGATGGCCTTCCCAAGCACCTCCATCGGTATGTTCAGGGCAGGCAGTAGCCTGACCTTGTCCTTTGCCGTCAGACATAGGACTCCGTTCTCCATGCACTTGCTGACCACCTCTGAGGCAGGCTTTGTGGTCTTTATTCCTACCATCAGGCCAATGCCTGTGACTTCCTCTACTCCTGGAGCCCCTTCAAGGGCCTTCTCAATGTAGGCCCTCTTCTCCTTGACCGATGCCAGAAGCTTGTCGTCTATCCTCTTGAGGATGCTCAGAGCGGCGGCGCAGCAGACCGGGTTCCCGCCGAACGTTGATCCGTGGTCACCGAAGCCCAGGACATCCTTGCACTTGTCGCTTATGAGTGTGGCGCCAAGCGGGAGTCCGCCTGCAAGGCCCTTTGCCGTGGATACCACATCTGGCATGATGCCGAAGTTCTGGTAGCAGTAGAGCATGCCGGACCTTCCGTTTCCGGTCTGGACCTCATCGACTATCATCACAATGTCGTTCTCCTCCGTGAATGAGCGGACATCCCTTATGAACTGGGCATCGAGCGGGAGGACACCACCTTCGCCCTGGATGCACTCTATCATGACCGCAGCGGCATTGGTCTCCTTTGCGACCTTCCTCAGGGTTTCGATGTCGTTGGCCGGCACACTCACAAAGCCCGGTGTCAGCGGCTGGAAGAGCTCGTGGTAGTGCTCCTGTCCGGTGGCGGCCAGTGTGGTGAGCGTCCTGCCGTGGAAGCTGTTCTCAAGGGTTATGACTGTGTAGCAGCCGTTTCCCTTCCTGTCTGCGGCGTACTTCCTGCCCACCTTGATGGCGCATTCGTTGGCCTCGGCCCCTGAATTCGAGAAGAAGACCTTGCTCATGCCTGTCCTCTTGCAGAGAAGCTCGGCAAGCTGGGCGCAGGGCTGGGTGTAGTAGAGGTTGGACATGTGCTGGACCTTGGAGATCTGGTCGACTATGGCCTGCTGCCAGAGGTCATCGGCTATTCCGAAGGCCGTGACCCCAATGCCGCTGCCCATGTCTATGTAGCTTCTGCCCTCGGGGTCCTTGACTATCGAGCCCTTGCCCTCGACTATCTCAATGGGGAATCTCTTGTATGTCCCTGCAACATAAGTGGAATCGAGTTTCCTGGTGTCCATGTCCTTCCTCCTTGTTATCAATTGCCCGTCACAAGCGTACCGGCGCCTTCGTTGGTCAGCAGCTCCATGAGGATGGAGTGGGGGACCCTTCCGTCCATTATGACCACGTTCTTCACACCGGCCTTGATGGCGGTCACGCAGCACTGCACCTTGGGGATCATCCCGGCGGAGATGATTCCGGAATCGAAGAGGGAATCAGCCTCAGAGAGTGAGATCTCCGGAATCAGCGTGCTCGGGTCGTCCTTGTCCTTCAGAATCCCGGCGATGTCGGTCATCAGGATGAACCTCTCGGCCCCAAGCGCTCCGGCGATGTGTGCGGCGGCGGTGTCGGCATTTATGTTGTAGGCGTTGCCTTCGCTGTCGCATCCGAGTGTGGAGATGACCGGGATGTATCCCTTCTCCAGAAGGTCACTGACGGACTCTATGTTGATCTTGGTGACCTCTCCCACGTAGCCCAGCTTCGGGTCCTTCATCCTGGCCTCTATCAGGTTACCGTCCATTCCGCAGAGACCTATGGCCTTTCCGCCCCTGTGCTCAAGGAGCGTGACCAAGGTCTTGTTGACCTTTCCCGCAAGGACCATCTGGACAATGTCCACGGTCTCCTTGTCTGTTACCCTGAGTCCGTCCACGAACTCGGGTTTCTTGCCCAGCTTGTCCATCATGCTTGAGATCTCAGGACCGCCGCCGTGCACCAGCACGACCTTGACCCCTATGAGGTGCAGAAGGACTATGTCGTCCATGACCTGCTGCTTCAGATCCGGGTTGATCATGGCGTTGCCGCCGTATTTCACGACGACCGTCTTGCCTGTGTATCTCTTGATGTATGGAAGGGCCTGTGTAAGGACCTCAGCTCTCTCCGCGTTCGAAAATGATTTCATCTCTTCTCCTCCATGCCATTGGTCACGTTCTGTAGTCGCCGTTTATCTTCACGTATTCATATGTCAGGTCACAGCCCCAGGCCGTTGCATCCTGGTCTCCGCTGTTCAGGTTGACCAGTATGTCTATCTCCTTCTCGGAGAGGACCTTCTTGGCAATCTCCTCCGAGAAGTCTATTCCGGCCCCGTCCTTGCAGACCTCCACCGTACCGGCGGCGCTTCTGAAGGCGACGTCGATCCTGTGGACATCCACATCGGCACCGCTGTAGCCTATTGCGCAGAGCACGCGTCCCCAGTTCGCATCGGCGCCGAACATGGCCGCCTTTGTCAGGCTGGAGCAGATGATGCTCTTTGCTACCGTCTTTGCAGTCTGCTTGGTCTTTGCACCGGAGACGATGCATTCAAGCATCTTCGTGGCACCTTCGCCGTCTCCTGCAATCTTTCTGCAGAGGGTAACGGTTATTGTGTTCAAAGCCTTCATGAATGCCTGGAAATCAGGCCCATCCTCAGTAATCAGGCTATTGTCTGCCATCCCGTTGGCCATTACGGTAACCATGTCGTTTGTGGATGTGTCACCGTCCACGCTCACCATGTTGAAGGTGTTCGGGATGTCGTTGGACAACGCCTTCTGCAGCATCTTGGGCTCTATGGCACAGTCTGTGGTGATGAACACCAGCATGGTGGCCATGTTGGGGTGGATCATCCCGCTTCCCTTTGCCATGCCGCCCATGGTGCAGGTCTTGCCGCCCGCCTGGAAGGTGAGGGCTATCTCCTTGGGCTCTGTGTCTGTGGTCATTATGCCTTCAACCGCATTGGCGTTTCCGCTCTTTGAGAGCTCCGCCACCAGCTGGGGGATGCCCTTCCTTATCGGGTTGATGTCAAGCTTCTGCCCGATGACACCAGTTGAGGCCACGACAACATCATTTGCGTCTATTCCCAGCTCCTGGGCCAGAAGCTGACAGGTCTGCTCCGCTATCTCGATCCCGTTGGAGTTGCAGGTGTTTGCGTTTCCGCTGTTGCAGATCACAGCCTGCGCGTAACCGTCGGCAATGTGGGCCTTGGTCACGTCAAGCGGCGCACCCTTGACCAGGTTGGTCGTATAGACCGCGGCGCAGGAGGCCTTCCTCTCCGAGAAGATCAGTGAGATGTCCCTCTTGGACCTTGAGGCCCTAATCCCGCAGTGGACTCCGCTTGCGGTGAAGCCCTTCGCCGCACACACTCCGCCTTCGATGATCCTCATTCTCAGCCTCCAATCTCAAGACCTGTGGTCTGGTCTATGCCCAGAACCAGGTTCATGTTCTGTATCGCGGCGCCTGAGGCACCCTTTCCGAGGTTGTCGAAGCTTGACACCAGAAGGATCCTGTCATCGTTCCCGAAGACGGACACCGCCATGTCATCGCGTCCGGAGTAGAGTCCGGCGGACAGGAATCCGCCGTCATCCGGGGCCTCGACGTATTTCACGATTGGGCCCTTGTAGTAATCGCTGTAGACCTTCCTTATGTCATCGATGCCGCCTTTGACCATGCTCTTGAGAAGAGGCACCGTGACCTGCATCCCCGCATAGTATGGGGCCACGATGGGGCAGAAGACCGGGTCCTTCTCCATATTGCAGACCTTGGCCATCTCGGGCAGGTGCTTGTGCTTCTGGGTCAGGCCGTACATCCTCGGTGCATCCAGAAGGATGACCCTGCCTTCATCCTGGTACTGTGCGATCATCTTCTTTCCGCCGCCGCT
>JAFVFA010000012.1 GCA_017475725.1 Spirochaetales bacterium | reverse complement strand
AGTGGAGTCCCTTAAACCGGGAATGAAGGGCAGGGTGCTCAAGGACCTTCCTGCCAGAAGGACCTGGATGGGCTATGACAATGGCCCCGACCTTCCTGCCGGAAGCAGAAACATCCTCGGAATAGTCACATCCGTCCAGTGCGTCGCCGGAGTGGTCCGCAACGTGGTTGACAGGATTCGCAGGGAGATTCTGCCTGAGTACCCGAACGTGGATGATGTGGTCGCGGTTGTGCACCTCTATGGCTGCGGAGTCGCCATCAAGGCTGATGATGCCCCGATTCCAATAAGAAGTGTAAGAAATGTGGCTCATCACCCCAATTTCGGTGGTCAGATACTTGCCGTGGGTCTTGGTTGTGAGAAGCTTACAATGGACATGGTCCTTACTCCGGAGGAGAACAACAGCGATAACGTCGTGATTCTCCAGGAGTGCAATGGATACGGTGCCATGATGGATGCCATCATCGAGAAGGCAAGGAAGAAGCTTGCCATCCTCAACCGGAGAAGAAGGGTCGAGCTTCCGCTTGAGAAGCTCCGCATCGGAGCGCAGTGCGGTGGTTCGGATGCATTCAGCGGAATATCTGCTAACCCAACAATAGGCTACGCCTTCGACCTTCTGGCTGCAGGTGGCGCCACTGTGATGTTCTCGGAGGTCACAGAGGTGCGTGACGGGGTGCACTTCCTGGCGGAGCGCTGTCAGGACGAGAAGACCGTCGAGAAGCTCAAGTACGAGATATCATGGTACGACGATTACCTTGCCAAGAACCATGTCGACAGAAGCGCAAACCCGACACCCGGCAACAAGAAGGGCGGACTGAGCAACATAGTGGAGAAGGCCATGGGTTCCATCGCCAAGAGCGGACACTCTCCGATCTCAGAGGTCATAGGACCCGGTGAGCTTCCGCAGTGCCATGGTCTGGTCTTCGCCGCAACGCCGGCCTCTGACATAGTCTGCGGACCGAGCCAGCTGTCTTCAGGGATAGTCATGCAGCTGTTCAGCACGGGAAGGGGAACGCCCTACGGACTTCAGGAGATCCCTGTCTACAAGATCTGCACCCAGCACTCCATGAAGAGGCAGTGGCCTGATCTGTTCGACATGGATGCAGGCTATGTGGTCACAGGAGAGAAGACCATAGCGGAGATGGGTACGGACCTGTACAATGACATACTCGATGTTGTAAGCGGTCAGAGGACTGCTGCTGAGAGGTACGGACTGTACAACGATCTGCTGATACTCAATCCTGCACCTATAACGTAATAGTCCAAAAGAAAGTAACAAACGGCCCTTAAACAAAAACGGCAGTATTCATATAATGTTTCTGTAAACAGCAACCATCGGATTCGTTTCCTTATGGAGGGGAAGATATGAAGAGATACGCACAGGTCGGAACGGGTGGAAGAGCCCGCATGTACTATGAGGCAGTCGCCCAGAAATACAAGGACATCGCATGCATGGTCGGTTTCTGTGACCAGAGCCAGACCAGAATGAACTATGCCAACTCCCGTCTGGAGGAGCTTGGAGCGAAGAAGGTCCCGACATACCTTCCTCATGAGTTCGAGAAGATGATCCAGGAGACCAAGCCGGACATCGTCATCGTCACATCTGTTGACCGTACACATGATGACTACATCTGCCGCGCCATGGAGGCCGGTTGCGATGTCATCACGGAGAAGCCGCTGACAATCGACGAGCGCAAGGCCCAGAGAATCATCGATACCCAGAAGAAGACCGGAAAGCACATCCGCGTCACCTTCAACTACCGCTATGCCCCATACCACACAAAGGTCAGAGAGCTGATCCGCGACGGTGCAATAGGGACACCGACCTCAGTCCACTTCGAGTGGCTGCTGAACACAGAGCACGGCGCTGACTACTACAGACGCTGGCACAGGAACAAGTACAACAGCGGCGGACTTCTGGTCCATAAGGCAACACACCACTTCGATCTGGTGAACTTCTGGCTGGGTGCAGAGCCTGAGACGGTCTTCGGTTTCGGTTCACTGCAGTTCTACGGACGTGCAGCCGCTGAGAAACGTGGGGTCGAGAAGTTCTACTACCGCTGCCATGGAAGTGCAGAGGCCAAGAACGATCCGTTTGCGATCGACCTTGAGAGCAACCCTCAGCTCAAGGCCCTGTACCTTGATGCAGAGGAGGACAGCGGCTACATCAGAGACAGAAGCGTCTTCTCCGATGACATAAGCATCGAGGACACAATGAACCTGGTGGTCCGCTACAAGAACGGAGTGCAGATGTCCTACTCCCTGAACTCCTACATGCCCTGGGAAGGCTTCAATGTCATGATCAACGGCACTAAGGGCAGGCTTGAGTACCATTCGGTTGAGCGCCCATACATCAACGCCGGCGGCGACAAGAAGGACGAGGGAGCACTGAAGTACAGCAACATCCGTATCTATCCGATGTTCGGCGATCCGTATGACGCACATGTCATAACAGGTGAGGGCGGCCATGGTGGCGGAGACCCTGTCATGCTGGATGATGTGTTCCTTGAGAATCCGCCGTACGACGAGTTCCACAGGGCTGCCGACTTCCATGATGGAGTCAAGTCAATCCTGGTCGGAATCGCAGGCAACAAGTCCATAGCCTCAGGTCTGCCGGTCAATGTCGACAGCCTGATCCACTGGTAGAGCAAACAGTTCTCATTCTGGGGTTGGATTCACCAACCCCATATTTTTCCTTTCGGAGAGGAGTTCCCATGAAGGTTTTCACAGAGGATTTCAGTTCCTTCAAAATCGGTCCGTTCCCATTCGATGCAGAGCACAGCGCCATGGGCGAGTATCACTACTACCCGAATCCCGGTTATTGCGGGTCCTGGTTCGATCCAATATCGGACTGGTCCTTCAGAGGCCCCACGTGGCTTGTCTCTGATGCGGATATGGATGGGTCCCATTGCATGGAGCAGATGCGTCTTACGGAGCCTGTGGTGGGCAAGGGGGTGCCATGCCTCCGAGCCGGAGACACCTTCTGGAAGGACTGCACCGTATCCGTCAGGATCCGGCAGATGATAGCCGCCCAGTTCGGCGGAATCCTGTTCCGCTACCAGACAAGCATGATGCACTACGGCTTCTTCCTTGTCCCGGGTGGGGTGGAGCTCCACAAGGTGTACAAGACGGAACGCACAGTGCTGGCCCATGCAGAGGCCAAGTGGGATCCTGATGAGTACTGCACCCTCAAGGTCGAGGCCGTCGGAAACAGGTTCAGATGCTTCCTGGACGGCAAGCTTGTCATAGAGGCTGAGGACGACACCTACAGGGACGGATGCATTGCTCTCTCCTCCTGCAGACCCGCCAGGTACAGAGATGTCTGCGTCGAGATGACAGACCAGCAGTACAAGGAGTACTCAAAGGCGAAATTAGACTGGGTTGCTTCAGAGACGATGGCCCGAAACAAACACTTCAAGGCAAAACTTTGGAAGAAGATTGACCTTAAGGACTTCGGAGCTGGAAGACAAATCAGATTCGGACACCTGACCGGGACCGATGAATGGTTCTTCATAATGTGCCAGAACCAGAGAAAGGTGTACAAGGACCGCTATCCCGTCATCTCCTGCATGACCGCTGTGAGCGTGGAGACCGGAGAGGTCCTCTGGCAGATTGGAGAGCCCGTGGACAGCGATGAGACGGAGAAGCTGACGACAGACCTCCCGTTCCAGATCTACGACATAGACGGCGATGGCTTCGATGAGGTCATAACCTCCTGGGACTTCAAGCTCATGATACTTGACGGCAGGACCGGCAAGGTGAAGAAGTGCATCCCGACACCCCTGAACGAGGCGGAGCCTTCAACCGTCACAGGCCTTGAGTTCGGCAAGTATGCCTTCAAGAGACTGAACGTGGATGCAATAAGGATAGTCAACGTCTCAGGCAACAGCAGACCTGAGGAGATCCTGATCAAGGACCGCTATTCAAGGTACTGGATCTATGACAAGGACCTGAACTACGAATGGCAGTTCTCCAAGTACAACACCGGCCATTTCCCGTATTCCT
>JAFVFA010000066.1 GCA_017475725.1 Spirochaetales bacterium | reverse complement strand
CAGTATCCCGGACCTGAAAGGGAAGATAGACGCCTTTCTCAAAAAGATCACCGAGGACGGGACCCTAGCCGATATGGACAGAAGATGGGTTCAGGAGAAAAACGATGATATGCCTGAAATAGCTGCTCCTACAAATCCCACCATGCATCTGGTTGTGGGAACCTCAGGGGTAGTACCTCCATATTCATATTATAAGGGTTCCGAGCTTGTCGGATACGACATCGAGATGGCCTACCGCCTTGCAGAGGATCTTAATGCAAGCATCGAGATAAAGGTCTATAACTATGCGGGCCTCCTTACCGCCGCACAGGCCGGAACCATAGACTGCATACTAGCCAACCTGAACAAGACTCCGGAGAGGGCGGAAGTCATCCTGTTCTCTGATCCGATATTGCAGATGAGCACAGGTGTCATGGTAAGAGATGGCTCTGGTGCTGTGAAGGGTTCCAATGGCTTCTTCTCATCCATTGCCGACAGCTTCGACAAGACCTTCGTAAAGGAGGGCAGATACAAGCTGTTCCTTAGTGGGATCGGCATGACACTGGCGATCTCGGATATGTCCATAATCTTCGGCACGGCCCTTGGATTCGTGGTCTACCTCCTTTGCAGAAGAGGCAATAGAATAACGAACGGAATCACCAGACTGTCAATCTGGCTCATACAGGGCATGCCCCTGGTCGTCCTTCTGATGGTGCTCTTCTACATCGTGTTCGCCAAAGTACCGATAGACGGTATGTGGGTGGCCATTGTATGTTTCACATTGACGTTCGGAGCTTCCATGTTCGGGATGCTCAGATCAGGGGTGTCTGCCGTTGACAGGAGCCAGACCGAAGCTGCATATGCACTTGGTTTCAAGGACAGCAGGACCTTCTTTGAAGTCGTTCTTCCCCAGGCAGTACTGCACTTCCTTCCGGAATACAAGAGTCAGGTGGTGGCACTGATAAAGGCGACCTCAATCGTAGGGTACATCGCCATCTCCGACCTCACAAAGGTGGCTGATATAGTGAGGAGCCGCACATTTGATGCGTTCTTCCCTCTGTTCGCCATTGCCGTCATCTACTTCGTGCTTGCCGGACTCATAACATTCCTGATTGGAAGGCTCCTTAAGAGGATGGATCCTCACAAGAGGCCAAGGGACCATATCCTGAAGGAGGTGGGGAAATGATTGAGATCAGACACCTCAGAAAGGAATATGGGGACGTGACCCCTCTCAGGGATGTCAGCACCACAATCAATGACGGTGATGTGATATCCATCATAGGACCTTCTGGAACCGGAAAGTCCACTTTGCTCAGGTGCCTCAATCTTCTTGAGACACCGACATCGGGTCAGATCCTTGTGGATGGGGAGGACATCACAGCAAAGACCTGTGACATCAGCAAGGTCAGGCAGAAGATGGGCATGGTCTTCCAGTCCTTCAACCTTTTCGGGCACCTGAACGTGGTTGAGAACATCATGTTCGCCCCAACAAGGCTGAAGCGTGTACCAAAGAAGGATGCCTATGGCAGGGCCATGGAGCTTCTGCGCTCAGTCGGTCTTGCAGAGAAGGCCCTGTCCTTCCCCGAGGAGCTTTCAGGCGGACAGAAGCAGCGTGTTGCGATAGCCCGTGTGCTGGCGATGGACCCGGAGATCATCCTGTTCGACGAACCTACAAGCGCACTTGACCCTACAATGGTTGGAGAGGTGGAGGCTGTGATAAGGGATCTGGCAAAGAGAGGGAGGACCATGATGGTCGTAACCCACGAGATGGATTTCGCCAGACAGATATCCAACCGCGTTTTCTTCATGGATGATGGCGGAATCTACGAGGACGGAAGCCCGGACCAGATCTTCGAGAACCCGATAGGGGAGAATACACGCAGGTTCATCATGAAGCTCAAGGTCCTGGAACTGGACATCAGAAGCAGGGACTTCGACTTCAGGGGTGCCATAACTGACATAGAGCAGTACTGCTACAAGAACCATATGGACCACAAGACCTGCATGCACATAGAGGCTGTGGTGGAGGAGCTCTGCCAGAACATCCTGCTTGGGAGGTTCAAAAGACCTGAAATCCACGTTCAGGTTGAGTACTCCGAAATCCGGACAGAGACCACCATGAAGGTCTCGTACAAGGGCGAAACCTTCAATCCTTCGGACACCAGTGACAAGCTTGCATACAAGGTCCTGAGTGGAATAGCCAAGTCACTCTCTTGGGATGGAGGCAACTCTGTGACCATCCGTTTATGATGGCTCAGCCGAAATACTGCTTCATGCTGGTTCCCTTGGTGAGGCCCTCCGCCTCGGCTCTTACTGCATGCATCTCCCATGTTGTGGGAACCTCGTAGAAAGAGCTCTCGTCCAGGATTCCGTTGGCACGGGTTGAGTCGAAGTGCTCGAACACATAGTTGTTGAACTCGTTGTACAGCGGCTCCTCTATGATTCCAAGCTCTAGCATCCTGCGCATGATGGGTCCCTTTCCGAGCCCGAAAAGCCTCTTGCATGTTGCCAACTCACTTCTTGCAATCTTTGTCCGCTTTTGCCCGAACAGGTATCTGCACTGATCCTGCGGCAGAAGGACCGCACGTGCGAAATGGGCTGCAAGGGAGTCCGTTTCCTTCTGGTTCCTTCCCCTGACGAGTGATATTCCGACGCTTTGAAGAAGAGCCATCCTCATCTCGTCCTGATGACCGAATGTCCTGTACAATATAAAAGGAATACCATTGGTTCTGTCGTAGCCTGAATAGTTTGTGGTCACCTCACTGTAGTTCGGAAGCGCGAACAGATGCCATCCTCGGTTCTCCAGAAGATTGCAGACACTTGCTATCGGACCTTTTCCGGCTCCATATTCCTCCCGGAATTCCTTGGCAAGCGCCTCAATCCCTTCATTGTCATCAGTGGAATACAGCTTAGGCTCTTCCGCTTTCCATTTCACTGACATGCCCAACAGGGATTCCCAGTACATGGATCTCTCGATTTCCGTGCTGATATAGGCATCCATATACTGCCGCTTTCTTGCTGGAATGTTAGGCTCCGAGAAGAAGCAGATGTTCGCCTTTACAATTGAATCTCTCCTGAAGAACTCTGTAGGTGTGAACAGTTGTCTGGCTATGGCCTTCAGCGTCTCCTCTCCTGGAGTGTACTTGTCCGTCTCATAGTTGGATAGTGTAGCCTTTGTTGTGGGAAATCCCGATTCCGAGAGTCTTTCAGACAATTCCTGTAAAGAGAGCCCATGGGCCAGTCTTGCAATTCTTATGTTCTCTCCAATCATTACCATCCTCACTGCGAATTGGGATAATTGATTATAAATCATCAAGATTGATAATGGAACATGCTTAACAAAAAAAAGTGATTTGTTAAGTTTTGATGGTTTTAGGGACGTAGAGCACGCAAGCGAATCGAAGCAGTCGAGGAATAGACGCCCACAATAATTGTTGTTTTCAATTATATTGTATTAAAGCAATTAATTATTCAATTGATGATGTGATCCATTGGTTTGCAGGAACCATTGATAATATGTCTCCAAAAAAAACGTTTTCTGAAAATAAAAAAGCTTGACGAATTGGAAAAGTATGTTAAAGTGTAGGAGTATGAATTCGATTGCAATGAATTTTGCAACTTATTGCAATGTATTTCCGGAGGATGTTTTGAAGATAACTGTTTTGGGTGCAGGCGCTATGGGATCTCTCTTCAGCGGCTATCTGTCACGGAACAATGATGTGACTGTGGTCGACGTCAGTGAGGTCATGGTCAATGCAATACAGTCCAACGGTGTCAGAATCCGTGAGAAGGATGGAGGCATAGGCGAGTACAGACCGAATGCAGTCACATCCACAGAGGGGATAGGTCCGCAGGACCTTGTGATAGTGTTCGTCAAATCCATGTTCACAATATCAGCCCTTGAGTCCAACAGGAGCCTGATAGGTCCGGACACATACATAATGACGCTCCAGAACGGGGCCGGCCATGAGAGCAAGCTTCTCAGGTTCGCTGACCGCAAGCATGTCATAATCGGCTCCACACAGCACAACAGCTCCGTCATACAGGCCGGGTTCGTGAACCATGGCGGAAGCGGCATGACGAGCATCGGATTGCTGGATGGT
>JAFVFA010000065.1 GCA_017475725.1 Spirochaetales bacterium | reverse complement strand
ATGATATCATCAGGTACACAAGCGGGTGGGTTGAGTCACCGGTTGCGTTCATGATGCCCATTGTGATGTTGTACATGACGCAGAAAAGGATTCCCGACGAGAAGATCCTGAAGTAGGTTATGGAACCCTTCATGATATCCTGTGGGGTCCTCATCCATGAGAGGATGGTTGGTGTCATCAGGACACCGAAGACCGTCAGGAACAGTCCGGCCACAAGTCCGAAGGCAAGGTCCGTGTGAATGGCCTTCTTCAGCCTTGCTCTGTCACCTGCACCGAAGTACTTGGAGATCACCACGCCTGCGCCCATTGCCAGACCGTTGAAGAATCCGACCATCATGAAGATCAGACTTCCGGACGATGACACGCTGGCCAGTGCCTGCGGACCCAATGTATTGCCTACTATCAATGAGTCCGCAGCGTTGTACAGCTGCTGGAAAAGGTTTCCAAGAAACAGAGGCAGAGAGAATCTCAGTATCTTGCGTCCAAGGCTTCCCTGTGTGAAGTCAAGGGTGCTTGTCTTCGTGCTCACCACGATAGTATGTCACAACGTTGCATCGTTTGTGAACAACCTACCGAACGACGTTGAAGCTTCCAAGCAGGCGGACATCGGACAGATTCTCAAGCCTTCTCAGGACATCTACCCCGATTCCGTCAGGGTCGTTGACCTCCATTATGAAGTGGTAGCTTCCAAGTCTGCTCCCCTCCGGTCTGTCGTGGATGGAGACCAGCTCAAGCCCGCATCTACTGATCTCAATGATCACATCATCAACCATGTCAGCACCGCATGTGGCCACAAGCACAGCGTTGGTCAGACCTTCCCCTTCCCTTGCGTTTGCTGACAGGATGTAGAACCTTGTCCGGTTGGAATCGGAGATCTGGACGTTCTCTGCCAGCACCTCAAGACCATACAGCTTCGCAGCCCCAGGTGCGGCTATGGCGGCAATGCCCCCGTCTCCGGACTCTGCCACAAAGCTTGCCGCTGCGGCAGTGCTCGACTTCTCCACGGTTTCGGCCTCAGGCAGGTTCTCTCCAAGCCACTGCGCGCTCTGCGCAAGTCCCTGGGCATGTGAGCAGACAAGTCTGATGTCACTCAGCGAAGCTCCGGGAAGCCCCATCAGAGTCTGGCTTATGGGTATGATGACCTCCCCAACCACAAAGACCGCCTGCTCCGCGATCAGGGCATCGACATAGGCGGTCACAGGGCCTCCTATGGTGTTCTCCTGCGGAATCACAGCATAGTCAGAAGCACCGGAGACCACATCTGCAATGGCGTCAGGGACCGTTGCCCTTGGAACCAGAACTGCAGAGTCCGGGAAGACCAACTGCGTGGCCTCCTCCGTATATGTGCCCTCTGGGCCCAGATAGCTGACCCTTGCGTCACCAGGATTCCATTCCAGAGGTTCAGAATCCGGCGTTCTGGTGCTGCAAGCCACGGCAAGGGTGATGACGGCAAGGACCATCAGCAGCGAGAACCAACGTCTTCCCATGATCAGAACCCTGCCCCTTCAAGGCATTCCCTGGCCCTCCCGAAGTCATCCTCCGGTACGAAGAACCTGATTCCGGAGGACAGACCCTGTCCGTACACTATCGTCATGGCAGGTCCCATTCCGAAGCTCTTCCTCTCGTATGGGATGCCGGCCGATTTCAGCAGGGCCTCCACCATGTCGCCCTTGAAAGGCTCTGTAGTCTCGTAAACAAGTCTTGTCTGCATGCCCAGAGTATATCTGCAGTGGCAGCCACTTTGCAACCGATGCGCATTGATGCTTTTCCTTCAAGGGACTATTATTGTAGCCATGGTCACATTCGCAATCTGCATCACAGTGCTTGTCATAGGATACATCCTCTACGGAAGGTTCACTGAGAAGGTCTTCGGTCCCGATGACCGAACGACCCCTGCAGTGGAGATCAACGACGGAACGGATTTCGTCCCAATGAAGGAGTGGAGGATCTTCCTCATCCAGCTTCTGAACATAGCCGGACTCGGTCCCATCTTCGGCGCCCTCAACGGTGCCCTCTTCGGACCTGTGGTCTACATCTGGATAGTCCTGGGGACGATACTGGCAGGAGGCGTCCATGACTACATGTCTGGCATGATCTCCATGCGCAACAGAGGCTCCAGCGTCTCTGAGCTCACAGGCAAGTACCTGGGCAAGACCATGCTGCAGATAATGCGCATCTTCTCCGTAGTCCTTCTGGTGATGATAGGCGTCGTGTTCTCCAAGGGGCCTGCAGGCCTTCTGGACATGCTGACACCCGCCTCCGGAGACGAGCCCATATGGCTCTATCTGATAATCGCATACTACTTCATAGCCACATTCCTTCCCGTGGACAAGATCATAGGAAAGGCATATCCGGTATTCGGGATAGCCCTGCTTGTCATGGCGCTCGGGGTCGGATGCGTCATATTCTTCAGCCCATCCTACACCATGCCTGAGTTCTGGGACGGAATGGCCAACACTCATCCTCAGGGGATTCCGGTATGGCCCTTCCTGTTCATAACGGTGGCCTGTGGAGCCATCTCAGGCTTCCATTCCACACAGTCACCCATCATGGCAAGATGCTGCACTTCCGAGAGACAGGGACGAAGGATCTTCTATGGTGCAATGGTGGCGGAAGGCATCATAGCAATGGTCTGGGCAGCGGCGGGCATGTCATTCTACGAGGATGCCCAGGCGCTTCTTGCAGCCGGGGCCGGAGTCAATGCCGTGGTGTTCGAGATCTGCAGGACGACATTGGGCAAGGCCGGAAGCTTCCTGGCAATGCTTGGTGTCATTGCATGTCCGATCACCAGCGGAGACACCGCCTACCGCTCCGCAAGGCTTACGCTTGCAGACTGGATCGGACTGGACCAGAAAAGCATGAGGAACAGACTCATCCTGACAGTCCCATTGCTTGCGGTGGGTACCCTCATCTGCCAGATTGACTACGCAGTGGTCTGGAGATACTTCTCCTGGTCCAACCAGACGCTGGCTATGATAATGCTCTGGACAGCTGCCGCATACCTGAGAAAGGAAGGCAGAAACCACCTGATCTGCACAATTCCGGCCATCTTCATGTCCGCGGTGACATCAACATATTTCCTTGTTGCCCCTGAATGTCTGGGTATGCTCTGGAGCAGGCTGGGAATAGGTTCACAGACATACTACCCAATCGCCTACGCGGCAGGTGCCGTCTTCGCAGCGGTCTGCCTTCTGCTCTTCGTCTCAATCGGGAAAAGGAATGGAATGAAAAAGACCACGTGACGGAACAGGTCAGTCACGTGGTCCATTCAGGTCCATTCCGGTATGGTCAGTCCTCTGCCATCACGATCTTTGCATCAACTGCATTGCGGCCGATGCTGGCGATTCCGTTGAGGCATGCCGACTTCGTCGTGTAGCCCTCACCGCTTGTTGTGATGTTCTGCCCGTTGGAGGCTCTGAGTCTGAAGCGGAACTCGTCAGCCTTGTCCTTGTAGACCTCGAACTTGGGGCACTTGACTGCCGCAACAGGATCCACTGTCTGGTCCTCCACAGCGACCTGGCAGTTTCTCTGAAGTGATGCGATTCCAGCCTTGCAGGTTCTGAGTGACTTGTAGACCTGCGATGCCGCAATGACCTCGCCGTTCGAGGCGGCCAGATCAAACCTGTAACCGGTGTTTGTCTTCTTGATTATGAACTTTCCCATTGTCTTCCTCCAATTGGCATTATACACCCTATTGCGGAAAATCAAAGACCGAACAGCTTCCCGGAGAATGCGAAAAGATCATCCATCGGCTTGTTGCGCTTCGGATAGAGCCCTCTTCTGTAGTTGTCTATGACGATCTCATACCTGTCCATGGCGGTGTGGATGGCATCGTCCCATGAGAGATAGATGTTGTCGCATGCAGCCTGCCCTATCCTCCTCATGGCCTCCGGGTGCTCCATCATCCTTGCAAGGCATACTGCAAGTGATACCGCGTTCTCCTCTATCATCAGACCGTCCACGCCATCCGTTATGCCCTCGCTTGCACAGCTGTCACGTATGACAACGGAACCGAGCGAGCAGGCCGCTGCCTCACGGACCACAAGACCGTTCGTGTCGAAGGTGGACGGGAACAGGAAGAGGTCCCCTCTTGTGTACCAGGCGGCAAGCTGCTCACGGTCATAGACCGGACCTGTGAAGATGCATTTGCCCTCAAGCCTCAGATCCTTCACGTAGGCCTTTATGGCATCCTCTTCCATGCCCTTACCGACAAAAACCATCCTGAAGTCAATGTTCTGGGACCTCAATGCAGCCAAGGCATCAAGGATTATCCTAATCCCCTTGTACCATTCCAGCCTTCCCACAAACAGGAACACAGGAACTCCGGCAGGAAGGTCATAGCCCTCTGAGACCTTCCT
>JAFVFA010000064.1 GCA_017475725.1 Spirochaetales bacterium | reverse complement strand
GATATACACCGCAGTCGAATCCGCAGAGGGGCATATTCTGAAGGAAGAGGTGAACGGCACCGGTGGATTCGGTTACGACCCGGTCTTCTACTGCAACGACGCAGGATGCTCTATGGCATTGCTTCCGGATGGACAGAAGAACCTGTACAGCCACAGAGGCAAGGCCGTCAGGGCCATCCGCAGATTCATCGATCAGGCAAAAACAAATTAGGAGATACATATGGCAAAGGAAATTCCGTTGAGAAGTCAGGTCAACGAATCTGACAAGTGGGATCTGAGCAGCCTCTATCCATGCGATGAGGCTTGGGAGACAGACCTTGAGAAGCTTCAGAAGAAGGTCGCGGAAGCCGGAAAGTTCAAGGGGACCCTCGGAAAGAGCGCGGAGAACCTTCTTTCCGCTATGAAGTGGATATCTGATGCATTCATGCTTGCGGAGCAGGTGTACGTCTACGCATCGCTCAAGTCCTCCGCAGAGGCCAACGATCCGGAGAACCAGAGGAAGATGGGGATAATCTCCCAGGTCTACACAGGCCTTGTTGCGGCAACAAGCTACATGGACCCGGAGATCCTTGAGATCAAGAACCTCGAGAAGTGGATCGAGGCAAAGGAGTTCGATGACAGCCGCGTCTATCTGAAGAAGATCCTGCGCCAGAAGGAGCACACGCTCTCACCGCAGGAGGAGGAGATCCTTGCAAAGCAGTCAGAGCTCCAGGGCACCCCGCAAAGGGCCTTCAGCATGCTCACAAACGTTGACATGGACTTCGGAAAGGTTGATGACATCCCTCTTTCACAGAGCACATGGTCACAGTTCATGATCAATCCTGACAGAGACCTCAGGCGCCGTGCATATGACCAGTTCTACGCAACGTACCAGAAGCACGAGCAGACAATCGCGACACTCTACGCAGGTTCGGTCAAGCAGGACATCTTCAACGCCAAGGTCAGAGGATTCGACACTGCGCTTGATGCAGCTCTCTACCGCGACGATGTTCCGAAGAGCGTCTACACAGGTCTGATAGAGGCTGTGCACAAGGCCTTCCCTGCCCTCCACCGCTACTATGCCCTCAGAAAGAGGATCCTTGGAGTGGAAGAGCTCAGGCACTACGACGTCTACGTCCCTCTTGTAAGCTCCATCAAGACCCACAAGACCTATGCAGAGGCCGCAGAGATCGTCAGAGAGGCCCTTCAGCCGCTCGGAGAGGACTATGTGAAGACCATCTACAAGGGAATCACCACAGACCGCTGGGTTGACAGATACGAGAACAAGGGCAAGCGCAGCGGAGCCTTCTCCAGCGGCGGATTCATCGGAGCACCATACATTCTCCTCAATTACAAGGAGGATGTCATAGGGGATGTCTTCACACTCGCCCATGAGGGTGGCCACAGCATGCACAGCTACTACTCCAAGCGCAACAACCCGTTCCTCTGCTATGACTACACGATCTTCGAGGCCGAGGTCGCATCGACCTTCAATGAGCAGCTTGTGGCCAAGTATCTGACAGACAACGCAGAGAACGAGACCATGAAGACCTACATCATCGCCAAGCAGATCGACGATATCATCGCCACATTGTTCCGCCAGACCATGTTCGCCGAGTTCGAGCTCCTCTGTCACACGCAGCAGGAGAACGGGCAGCCTCTGACGGCCTCAACAATGAGGAAGACCTACAGAGAGTTGCTTGAGGCCTACTTCGGACCTGACATGAAGTTCGAGGAGAACTCCGACCTTGAAGGTCTCAGGATCCCGCACTTCTACAACGCATACTATGTGTACAAGTACTCCACTGGAATCTCAGCTGCGATCGCACTCTCCCAGAGGGTGCTCAACGGCGGTGAGAAGGAGCTTCAGGACTATCTGGGCTTCCTCAAGTCCGGTGGATCCAAGTTCCCGATCCAGACCCTCAAGGGTGCCGGCGTCGACATGTCCACACAGGCTCCTGTTGAGGCTGCGACCAAGAAGTTCACAGACCTCCTGGACCAGTTCGAGAAGCTGATCGGCTGATGGACGTGGCAAACGGCAAAGGGACTGCCTGATGAAGGCGGCCCCTGTCGTTTTGTCGCACCGATTTTTTCAAGAAAAAAGAAATTCCGGCACCGCAGGTCTCACGGTAATCCTTATTGCTAGTGGTGTTGCATAAGTGCTATATTAGACCCGGATATTCAGAAAACTGAAGTCACGTCTGGAGAGAATATGGGTTCAACCAACGAAGAACAGACAAAAAGAAAGAAGAACGTTCCGACACCGGCCGAGCATAGGCGCCACAAAAGGTTCTACTCGGTGGTGAGACCATCAATAAGACTGTTTCTCACTCTGAAATACGGTCTCAGACTTGAGAAGCTCCCAAAGCAGAAGCGTCCGTTCATCCTCATGGCAAACCACACCACAGAGGTGGACACCGTCATGTCCGCAAGTGCGGTTCCTAAAAACTTCCTCTACTTCATAGCAGGAGAGCACCTGTTCAGAGGGAAGCACGGAAAGACGCTTAAGAAATACTGCGACCCCATCCCTCTTCCGAAGGGGTCATCTGCAATCCCCACAATCAGGGCGATGGTGGACAGGGTCAAAGCCGGGTACAACATCATGATCTTCCCGGAGGGACGCAGATCCTTCAACGGAGAGACGGCCCTTGTAAGCCAGGCCACAGGCAAGATGGTCAAGATAGCAGGATGCGATCTCATAACATACAGACTCCAGGGCGGCTATTTCGTGGCTCCAAGGTGGGCCTACAAGTTCAGGAAGGGCAAGATGTGGGGAGAGCTCGGCGGAGTGTACAAGGCCGAGGACCTCAAGGACATGGACCCGCAGGAGATCGCTGACATCTTCAACAGAGACCTGCATGTAAACGCCTACGAGACCCAGAGGAAGGCCATGCACAAATACAGGTCCGACGCACTTGCAGAAGGGCTTGAGAACTACCTTGTGCTGTGCCCCAAGTGCGGCAAGTTCGATACCATGCAGAGCAAGGGCAACGAGTTCTGGTGCACCGAATGCGGACAGAGAGGCATCTACGATGAGTACGGCTTCCTCAGGGGCGATGGTCTGAAGTTCGACTCGGTCTATGACTGGGGCAAATGGATCGAGAAGGAGTTCGATGCCAGGATGTCCTGCAAGACCGACAACGAAGAGCTTCTGTTCCTGGAGAAGGACGTCAAGCTCTCCGAGCTGGAGGACGGCGTCGAGACCCAGATCTGCACCGGAGACCTGAAGGTCTACAAGGACCACATGGAGATGGGCGGCAATGTCTTCGAGTTCGAGCACACGACAAGCATGTCCATGCTGTACTTCGGGAAGACCCTCCTGTTCACCTGCCATCACAAGTACTACAGCATCACCGGAGAGCACTTCCATGCATGGAAGGAGGACAGGCTCTACAAGCTGTTCGAGGAAGCTGCAAAGAACAAAGAGTGATGTTTACGATCAACTGATTTCAAAGCCCGGACGAAAGTTCAATCCCCAGATAATCGGCAGGAGCGAGACCTTCTTCGACACAAAGGAGGGCTGTCTCTCCCTCAATGGCACAAGGAAGACAAGACGCTACCACTCTATAGAGGTGCTGTACATGAACAGGAACTTCAGGCAGAAGATGAGGACCCTGGAGGGCTTCACCGCACAGATCGTGCAGCATGAGATAGACCACACAAAGGGAATATTGATCTGAAAGGGAAGCCTTTACTTTCTCTTTGGCGAAAGAAGCTCATCGTACATGGCATCAACCAGGGTCTTGAGGAAATCCCTGCTTTCTATGTCATCGACCACAAGCATCTCCTTAGCCCCCTCATATGGAAGTCCGTATTCAGCATCCGGCATCATCTCGACAGCAGACCTCACAGGCTTGACCAGGAAGCGGTCATCGTAGATGCCACCGAAGAGTCTGCCTCTGTAATACAGCAGATACTCACCCATCATGGCCTTGTATGACACATCGTCCAAACCGGAGAGCTGCTCCAGGACATAATCAAGATATTCCCTGCTCGATGCCATATCAATCACCTCTTGCACTTTGTGTTGGCCAGCACAATCATAACTATGCAGTCAACAATCACAACAGAAACGAATACAAAGATGAACCAGGTTGGGAGTGAAGCGATCAATAATGCAAACACCAGAAGCATCACGGCAATTACAGCCATTCCCCCTCCAATTATGTGGCACAGCTTCTTGCTGTCGTACTTATCCTTCTCTTCCTGACTTGCAGTGTTGTAGCCGGCAATCAGGTTCTTGCCATGTCCGGAAAGAAGAACAATGCTCAGTACGGTAAACTGTGCGAAAACAAGCCATAGAATCCAGGTCATCGTCCACCTCCGCATATCCTTCTCACAGTTTCAGTATACTTCTCTGGATGATTGATTGAGAACTCCCCATGGTACAGACCCTCAAGGCATGTGAACTTGCTTGAAGGCAGTCTTCTGCAGATAAGTTCTGCGGATCTCCTGATCTCCCTGTTCTCTTTTGCTCCGATGACGACATGGACATCGGTTTTTGCCTCTTCGATATTTTCCTTCAAAGAATATGAGGTGTTCTCCTTCATGAATGCAATCATGTCCTGCTTCCCAATCAGGCAGGTGTCACGATAGTAGTCCTCGAAGAGCTCTTCCTTCATAAAGAAGCATGATCACATCATTTCTGTCGGATCCAAACTCTTTGCAGTTCATACCCCTAGATCCTTGTCAGATCCAGTATAGCATCCAAAGCTTCAGAGATATCAGAGTTAATGCAGAGACTTCTGTCCTTTATCTCCACTGGGCAGAAGGCCTGTCCGTAGTTGATGCAGGCATAGATGGCCTTGTCGTTGTTCCGTGTCATCTGCCAGAACGGGTACTTGATGATAATTGGGGTATTGCCTCCAACGCCAAGCTCCAGATAGAGGACCCTAAGGTTCTGGTGTCTTCTCAGAAAGTCAGAGTATGCTGCTGAAGCCCTGTGCCAGCCATCATCCTCAACGAAGGAGTCATCGGATCTGAGATTCATGGCCATTCCTGTCGGAATAAGCTCCGTAGGGATTCCCATCATTGGCTTCCTGCCATCCGGAATGAAGAACACCCCGTTTGGATCTTTCACAAAGCCTTGGGCTTCCATAGCCTTCATGACCCACTCCTCATTGTCATAGGTCTTGCCGTTGCTCTGGAAAAGGCCATAGTCACCCTGGGTGTAGAACAGTCTCTTCTTGTCGAAACCCGCCTTTTGGAAGCAATGGTCAACGTTGGTGGTGATCACAAAATAGTCCTTGTCATGCACAAGATTGTAGAGTTTTTCATAGACAGGCTTCGGGGCATCGAGATATCTGTTGACGTAGATGTAACGTGCCCAATAGGCCCAGAACTCCTCCTGTGAGTCGTAGGGATAGAAGCCTCCGGAGTACATGTCATCAAAACCAAATTTAGTTCCGAAATCGGAAAACCATTTGGCAAAACGTTCACCACTGTAGACAAAACCTGCAGAAGTTGAGAGTCCTGCACCTGCTCCGACCACAATTGCATCGCACTGGGAAATCTCGTTCCTCAGTCTTTCGAGCTGCCCCTCTTTCGTTCCGTTGCCATGGCTCATGTCACCGCATATATGCCTTGCGGCTATCATGCCTTTCTGTATTGTCTCAAGATACCCGTTCGGCAATGAGCTTCTCGTATATGCGTTTATCTTCGTCCTTGAAAACATTGAACACTATCCTTTCCATCTTTGATGGATGCTGTGACATCCAAGCGGTCACAGTCTCAACTGCAATCTCTGCAGCCCTCTGGTTCGGGAAGCGGAAAACCCCCGTTGATATGCAACAGAAAGCCACGCTCCTCAATCCGTTGTCCGCACACATCTCCAGAGTGTTTCTATAGCAGGCAGCAAGATCATTCTCCAGGTCAGGAGTCAGTCTGTACTGAACAATCGGCCCCACAATATGGATGACCTTTCTGGCTGGAAGGTTGTAGGCATCGGTGAGCATCGGAACCGCAGTGGGCTGTTCATAGTCAGGTCCATACTTCCTTCTGAGCTCCTCCATCTGCCTGTTGCACTCCTCCCTGAGCTGTATTCCTGCAAAGGTGTGTATGCAGTTGTCTATGCAGGTGTGCATGGGCACAAAGCAGCCGAGCATCTGGGAATTCGCGGCATTGACAATCGCATCCAGCGCTAGCCTTGTTATGTCACCTTGCCAGATCGAAAGTCCGTCCCTGATCTCAGGGATGTCTGAAAGCCTGACAATCCCCTTCTCCTCGGCTCTTTCCTTCAGGTACTCATCCTGGATTCTGAGAACCCTGTCATCCATGGACTTAGGCATGCGGATGTTCATAAGCGAACGCAGAACCCTTCTCTTTCCCTCTATGTCATCCGGGGTTCTAAGGTCCCTGTATTCAACAGAGTCAGACTTGAACTCCTCAACCAAACAATCAAGATATTCAGTCTGCATGCTCCTTCTCTCCTTGTTCTCACCTTCCATCGCTGTAGCGGTGGATCTTTGCCCTTCGGTCCTTCTGGACTCCTCTTGCATATTCTATCTCAGGATAGCCGAATCCGACTATCAATCCCATGTAGTGGTCCTTCGGGATGTTCAGCATGGCTCTGGCCTCAGGTGCAAGCTCATTCAGGACCTCTGCGCTGTAGCTCATGATTGTCGTCCCCAAGCCATGGGCATTGCACAGAAGCTCGAAATAGGCTGTTGCTATGTTGCAGTTGGCCTTGCTGTCCTCAGCCCATTTCCCGACACACCTCTCATGGGCAATGAAAAGATGCGGGGCACCACAGAACAGAAGGTCATCCTTTCGGACCGTTTTCTCGGACTCCTTCATCTTACCATAGTAGAAGTCACTGAAACTATGGGTGTATACATGTCTTCTCGCGGCAGCGTCCATCTTGGAATAGGCGACCCTCCAGATCTCATGCAGACGGTCCTTGTCATCTATGACGGTGTACTCCACACTCTGGGCGTTGCCCCCTGTAGGTGCAGCCTCCATCGCACTGAGCATGCTTGTAACGATCTTCTTGTCAACGTTTCTGTCCAGGAATCTGCGGCAGGAACGACGGCAGGTTATGAGGCTATCCATGTACTCACCCATCTTCGCAGGTGGCTTTGGCAGAGAGTTCTCCGGCTTCTTGTCAAAGATTGAGATCGCTCCAACCGGGCAGACTGCAAGGCAATGCTGACACCTCCAGCAGCCTCGCCAGCCAAAGCGCTCGAACTCCTTCATTCTGGGGTATCCGTCAGGTCCGAACCCCAGAACCATGCCGGAGCAGGTGTTCAGGCACTTTCCGCATTTGATGCATTTTGATTTGTCGACGACAAAGTGCGTCTTCTGTTCCATTCCCATTTTCTCACCTCAGTCCATACGGACTATTATCTTCCCGTTCACCTTTCCACCATCCAGGGCAATGCAGGCGTCACGGATGTCCTTGAAGTCATATACAGCTCCGACAAGGGGTTTCAGATCATGGGCATCAATGAAGTCAAAGATGTCCTGGATAATCCTTGTTGAAGGATAATTGCTATAGAAACCAGTCAGACAGACCCCATTTGGGATATCCTTGATAGGGTCAAAGTGATTCCATTCATACACCTTTCCAAGGACTCCGGTGTTGCAGACAATGGCTCCCTGCTCCACACTCATCATGGTGTCCTGGACGGTTTTTATGCCAATGAGCTCCAAGGCCTTGGTCACTCCATGGACCTTTCCCCTCAGGCTTCCATTGTCCAGAATCCATTCATCGCAACCTGCCCCCGAAAGGAGATTGATCTTTGATTCCCTGTGGGTTGTTCCGATAACCTTGCATCCCAGTGCCTTTGCAAGCTGGATCGCCACATAGCCCAGTGCACAGGTTGAACCTCTTACCAGGAGAACATCCTGCGGTGTCAGGCGCAGGCACTGGAAAAGAGAGCCCCAGGCCGTGAAGTAGGTCTCTGGAATTGCAGCCATATCAGTCCAGGACAGCTTTGACTCAACAGGAAAGACATGATGGCTCGGAAGCAAGGCGTACTCTGCATAGCTTCCATTGAAGCTCCTGCCCATTCCACCCATCAGAGCCACAACCTTCTGACCTTTCACCAGACCACTGTCTGATGGGTCATCGATCTCGCCAACGCATTCTATTCCAGGGATTATCGGCTTCTGGATATAATCGTTCTCTATCTCGAACTCTCTTAGGATAGCCTCTGAGTGGTTCATTCCAAATGCCTTCACCTTAACAAGAACCCAGCCTGGTCTAACTTCAGGGATATCAAACTCGGAGAGAACCACATCCTCACCCTTTGTAGGCTTTGTAAGTACAACCGCCTTCATCATCTCAGAAGCCCTCCTTCCTCTGTTGCCCAGCACTGTGGGTCATCTGCATAGAAATCACCGTTGGTTCCCCTTGCTACTGCAGGGCAGCCACGGCACCAGGCAAGAAGCTTGCATCTGGAGCATTTGGAGAACTTGCCATAGTCCCTGTAGGCTTCCATGCTGGTGACCCATACATCAGCCAACCTGTCCTCGAACACATTTCCGACCTTGCTTTCCGCAACCCTGCGACAGGCATATATGTCACCCGAGGGAAGGATTGTTATATGGCAGTTACCGCAGTTGCATCCACCATAGATCATTCCATCTTTGATGTCCTCAGGAATCTTGAATTCCCCTGTTTCATACTCATATAACGTCCAGAGGTGATCTTTTTTGTTGAAATAGGTCTCACACCCTTCAGCCTCGTATTCCTTGAACTTCTTGTCGCAGATGGCAAGCAGCTCCCTGTATTCCAAAGCTGTCATGCTGGCATCCAGATCCCCTCCACTAGGGACATATCTTGAGAAGGAGAAGACATTGACACCTGCGGCCACAACTGCATCGATTATCCCAGGAACCTCCATGCGGTTGGTCTTTGACACTGTTGTCATGACGACACTTCTGATTCCAGCACGGTTTATGCAGCCTATCTTCTCAAGGGTGCAATCATAGGAGCCCGGCTTTCTGAACCAGTCATGGGTTGCCCTGAGACCATCGATTGAAAGCTGGTACTTCTCACAGCCATAGGCCTTGAGTTCATGGCACACCTGGTCATTCAGATGGAAGGGATTGCCCATGATGGTGAATTTGATCCTGTTTGTCTGCATCAGCTCCATAAGGCGCCAGAAGTCAGGATGGAGAATCGGGTCTCCTCCTGTTATGTAGAAGTACGGTGTACGGCCATGCACCTCACAGAAATCAAGGCAGTTGTAGAAGGTATCCTCGATCTGGTCCCATGTCATGGACTTAAGACAGGTATGGTTTCCGGCCGAGAAGATATAGCAGTGCTTGCATCTCTGGTCACACTCATCAGTTATATGCCATTGAAATGAAAAATACGGTTTCATCATTTTCTCCTTTCAAGAAAGACCCTCGGCCATCATAGCCGAGGGACCTTCCAAAGAACGATTCATCAGTTCTTATTTGTCACCTGCTCCACAGGCTGTGCCGCATGCTGCCGGCTTCTCCTCCGGCTTGCCTGCTGCTCCGCATGCTGCAGGCTTCTCCTCCGGCTTGTCTGCTGCTCCGCATGCTGCCGGCTTGTCAGCTGCTCCACATGCGCTTGATGCTGTGTTCTCGTTCCATCCATAGATGTTTGAAAGTGCCATGATGACCTCCAAGGAATAAACTCGGAACGGTGTTTGCCGTCCTGTGATTTGGAATATAACAGAACTGGAAAATAAAAAAAGTACGCACTTTTTTGTGACATGGTTACCTTTTTGTAAGTTTTGGAAAACAAAGGAATTAAAACCACTTTTTCTCCAAAAAAATTTTTTATTCCTGGCTTTGTTGACGCATTGATTCATACACACTACAATTTGAATGTTACATTTATTTTTGAATGTGATCCACCATAGGAGGTTTCATATGAAGAAGAAAGAAGAACTGCCGGACTGCCCAGTTGCAACAACAGTGAGTCTTATAGGAAGCAAGTGGAAACTTCTGATAATAAGGAACCTGCTTCAGCGTCCTTGGAGGTTCAATGAGCTTCAGAAGAACCTTGAAGGCATAAGCCAGAAGGTCCTGACTGACAGCCTGAGATCAATGGAGGCAGACGGCATAATCACCAGAAAGGTATATCCTGAGGTTCCCCCACACGTTGAATACGCTTTGAGTGAGTTGGGAGAATCCCTGAGACCTGTCATCTTCTCAATGGCAGACTGGGGTGATGAGTATAAGAAGAACCTGAATTAAGGCACGTTCAATTCCTTTCCATCATCACCAGATACTCAGGAGTCCCTTCCTCGAGTTTCCTTGTTTTTGTCAGATGGAAGCCGTGCGTTTCATAGAAGCGTATGGCGTCTGTGTTCTTCTCCAAGGCCCAGAGGAAAGACACCTGATACTGCTCTTTTGCAAATTCGATCAAAGCAGATCCGATTCCCTGATCCTGGAAGAAGTAGTCAACGTAAAGCTCGACGATCTCATTGCCATCTATATGTATCAGACCCTTAACTATTCCATCGTCATAGACGAACATCTTGTCGATTATGCCTTCCTCGATGTACCTCTTGGCAACTGGTATCACCTGCAGAACATTGAAGGAGAAGTCATCCTCTTGAAAGATCGGGCGAAACTTCATCCTTTTGACGAACACAAGTATCTCTGCGATCCTGGAGGCATCCTCAACAGTGGCTTTCCTGATCATTGTTAACCTCGTCAATGAACCTCTGCCTTATTGACTCGAAACTCTCGTCAACAAGACCGAAGTCCTTCTCCTTGTAGTTCCACAGGGCTCTGCCGATTCCGAACTTGTCAAAGGCATGGTTGATGTCATTCAGCCAGAGGATCTTGGATTCGTTGTCAGCCTTGTCTATCACCCCATACTCACCGCAGTAAAGGGCAACGCCATCCTTTTCGGCCTTTTCGATTGCAGGATTGAAGATCTTCTCGAAGAATCCGATGCCCATCTCGGTCAGACCATCCATGAATACGGCACCATCAGTGTCCTTGTAGATCCTCTTGTGCTCCTCCCTGTATTCGTCCACGGATTTGGGATAGCTGATCCTGAAGTCAAGAGGCATCTGATCCTGCCAGTAGGCACCCTGGTGGGTGAAGACAATGGGCTCGTAGCAATGGAAGTTGTAGACTATCCTATCGTCAACAGGGACGTCTATGTCCTTCACCGTCATCACGCTGTTATAGAACACGCCGCCAACTAGGATGGAGCTTTCCGGAGCAATGCCTCTTATCAGCTTGATGAACTTTCTCAGAACCTCATTCCATGCATCCTTGACCTCGAACAGGACGACCTCGTTCAAGGGTTCGAATGCGACCTGGTTCGGATAGACCTTGAATCCTTCCGCAATCTTTCTCCAAAGGGAGAAGAACCTCTCCTGAAGCTTCTCATCATAGAAGAATCTTCTTCTGTCCATGTCCTTCTTAAGTGGGTCAAAGGAGTATCCATAGCACTCGTGAAGATCGATCAGCATGTTGAGTCCATGCTTCTCACACCACTCTCTACAATGCTCCAAGTATTGAAAACCACTCTCGATTACTTTTCCATATTCATCTTCCAGAACATTGTAATCGACAGGGACTCTGACATGGTCAAAACCCAAAGACGCTATCTCAGCAATGTCCTTCTCTGTGATGAAGGACCTGAAATGATCTACATCGTACTTACTGAACTGGGATATCCAACCACCCAGATTAACCCCTTTCTGAAAACCCTTGAAATGCTTCATATGAAACTCCCTTGGATAAAAGGTACTCTATAGAAAAGAAGGGTACAAGAGAAAGAGTATCTGAACAGAAATCCGAGGATAATGTTGCTTACTTGAAATCCCAGAACCCTGTTCCGGTCTCAGGATCGAACTTCTTGCTGATCTCTCCATCCACAACTGGACGAAGCTCTATCTCTGCGGTGTAAAGAACGGTAATAGCCTTCATGTGGCCGGCGGCAATGCAATGCTCACCAACCTTCTTGTAGGAGAAGACGGCATGGGTGTGGTGACAAAGCCCGGATTTCTCGTCGGTGACAACATTGCCATTCAGAGACACAAGTTCCAACATTCCGGACAGAATCTCAGTCTCGAATTCACCCCTTTCCGGGATGAAGGTCTGGATCTCGGCGGATGAGCATCCTCCGATTCCTGAGAAGATAGCTGATTTGATGCCTTCCTTTCTGCAAATGTCAAGAATTCCGCCTATGATCTCGTTGCCCTTGTCGAAGCGGATATAGTAAGTCTGACCATATTCTCTGTAATCCATACGAACCTCAATCAATCATTCTGCAAGTTTCTTCAAAGTCTCTCCGGTCACACGGTAGACGGTCCATTCATCCATGGGCTTTGCACCCAAGGAGAGGTAGAAGTCAATGCTTGGCTTGTTCCAGTCCAGATACCACCACTCCAGTCTGCCGCATTCACGCTCAACCGCTATCTGGGCAAGTTTCCTCAGAAGAGCTTTGCCATAGCCTCTGCCCCTATACTCAGGAAGCACAAAAATGTCCTCAAGGTATATGCCTGCACGGCCAAGGAAGGTCGAGAAGTTATGGAAGAACAAGGCAAAGCCGACTTCCTTTCCATCCTCGCAGGCGAATATGACCTCAGCCTTCCTCTTGTCGAAGATCCACTGTTCCAGCTGCTCCTCTGTGGCCACAACCTGATCCAGCATCTTCTCATAGCTGGCAAGACCCTTGATGAAGGACAGAATCAAACCACTGTCCTTCCGCTCGGCAAACCTGAATGTCATTCCCATGATAATCTCCTCAATCCCTGAACCTAGTTGTTCTGGATCGTCACATATATATGTCCAAATGCAAACAGAACGGCAAAGCAGACAAGAAGCCAATGTCCCAAAAGAATTCCACTGAGCAGGAATATGCAGGAAGGGACTATGGCAAGCACAAGAGCCCTGCCTCTGCTCTTTCTCTTAATAAAGATGAAGAAAACAATCCAGTATATCAACAAAAGCAAACCATTGCCCCAAAAGTAGGATATCATTGCAATTTTACTGGTAAATCCAAACTTCCAGACCATCAATGGAAACCACATTAGTACAATGCAGGCATAACGACCTATCTGCTCAACCAGATTCATGAGCTTGTTTGTGCAATGATTTACCTCGCCCTTGTTCCCAATGGCATAGATGATATTGGGAACAAGCATGAGGACAACGATGCAAGCTCCGAAGATGTTGAGCCAACCGAATTCCATTGTCAGAGGATCTTCTCCATCCCAACCTTGTAAGGTATAAGTCCGAGCTTCTCGTAGAACCTCATTGCACCCGGATTGCAGGACCAGACGTTCAGCGTGACGTTGTAGCATCCGCTCTGCCTTGCAAATTCGATTATGTGCTCATATATTGCGCTTCCGACGTGCCTGCCGCGTGAAGCCTGGTCCACACAGATGTCATCGATGTAGAGGGTCAGGATGTCCTGAAGCAGATTGGTGTTCTCCGGTCTCTGGAACACGCAGAAACCGTGGCCTAGAACAACCCCATCACCGTCCACGCAGACGAACACCGGACTCCGGTCGTTTTCGATGATTCCGGAAAGCTCCTCCTCCGTGTATTTCGTGGCAAGCCTGAAGAGGTCGGGTCTGCCGTCATAATGGACCTTGTTGACCTGTTTCAGCAACTCGATTATGGAAGGAACGTCACATTGTATGGCTCTGCGTACTGTCAAAGGCATGGCTTGAATCTCCCCATGGACAAAAGGAAAACACCAAACTCCATTTATGGTCAATAGCTCGGATTTGTTTATTTCAAGTGTTTAATGTCTGTGTTATCCTTTTAACAGAACAACCATCCAGGAGCATCATAATGGAGATCAAAGCAGTAAAATTCAGGAAAGACGGTTTCTACACCCAGCCCTTCGCCTTTGGAGGAGAGGAAGGTACGGAAAAGTTCGACAAGAACATAAGGTACAGAGGTAGCCTTCAGAACTATCTGATAGACACAGGGGACGAGGTCATCCTTGTGGACACGGGTCTTCCGGAAGGAACCCCGGAGGAGAAGCCGGATGAGAACAGCGTTGCATTCACAGGAAAGGACATCTGCACCTACATGGAGGCCTTCAAGGCACTTGGATACAAGCCTGAGCAGGTAACCAAAATCCTTCTGACCCATAGGCACAGCGACCACTCAGGAGAGCTCAGATCCTTCCCGAATGCAAAGATATACGTCAATGCGGATGAACTCGGTGCCGCTGAGCTTCAGGGAATCCAGAACATAGTGCCTGTATCCTTCACTGACGGAGCATACTTCAACTTCCCTGAAAGCCAGACCATCGCGGATGGCATCCACTACATAAAGGCAAAGGGTCACACAAACGGCAACAGCATAGTCATTGTTGAGAACGATGGCCTGTTCTACATGATCCATGGTGACATCACCTATGTTGACGAGGCTCTGTACCATGACAAGCTCTCTGTGGTCTACGACGATCTGCCTGCAGCAAGGGTCACACAGGACAGAATCCGTGAGTTCATCAGAAAGCATCCGACAGTCTACATGGGCACCCACACACCTCAGGGATATGAGAACCTTGAAGCTAAGCGGGTGATGGATCTGGACAACCCCGTCCCGACCATCCTTGCGGAGGTGGACTTCTCCAAGCAGGAAGCCACCGGAAAGTACGTGTGCTCCATCTGCGGATATGTCTATGACCCGGCAGAGCACGACGGCGTTCCGTTCGAGGACCTTCCGGAAGACTGGAAATGTCCGCGCTGCAAGCAGCCAAAATCCAAGTTCAACAAGGCCTGAAATTCGGAGACCTCCTCGTTGCCGATGGCAAACGGTCATTCGACGAGGAGATTCCCTTCAGTTTTCTTGGACTCCTCAATGATGAAATCCCTGAAAGTCTCGACAGCCTTGGACGGATGCTTCTTGGCATCCATCACAATGTATGTGGTCAAGACCGGAGCATTCACAACCGGGATCAGGACAGTGTTCTCCCTGAACCTTCCCCGCCAGGAGATCTCAGGGCTCAGCGACACCCCTATGTTTTCGGAGATGTACTTTCTGATGTAGTAAGGATCATCACAGACAATGGGGATGTCAGGGGCAAATCCCGCGGAGTTGCAGAAGTTCATGGTCAGTTCGTAAAGCTTTGATTGCGGAGGAAGGGAAACGAGCTTCTGCCCTTTCAGATCCTCCACCGTGACGAGCTTCTTCCTTGCCAGAGGATGGTTCTCATGGACCGCCAGCACAAGATGCTCCATTATGATGGGGATGTGCAAGGTCATGTTCTTGTATGTCATGTAAGACGTCACGCACATGTCATAGTAGACGTTCTGGTCCTCATGGTATCCATGGGACACTGAGAGGTTCACGTTCGGGTATTTCTCAAGGAACTTCGGGATGCTTGTCAGAATCAGGCGTTGGTTGTCCATGACCTTAAGCCTTATGAGCCCGGAAACGTTCTCCGGAGAGGTGACATTAACTTTTGAGATCGCTTCGTCAAGGATCATCAATGACCTGTCGACGCTGTCAAGGAACTCCCTGCCGACATCATTGAGGAACAGTCTGCCGTTTCGTTTGTCAAAGAGTCGTACACCTCCTAGGGACTCCTCCAGTCTGGAGATGGCCTGGGACATTGCAGGTTGCGGAATATTGTAGTAGTTGGCGGCGGCAGTGACGCTCTCCATCCTTGCAACGGTCTGGAAGTATCTGAGTTGAAGCAGCTCCATATTTCCCTCCTTCCTGTCATTATAACTCAGAGAATATAATTAATCCAATTTTTCCATAACGCAACCGATAACAATTGAGAATGGCCGCCCCTTAAGGTATCATCAGGGAGTAAAGGAAGGGATACAATGAAAAATACCTGGCAGGAAGAATTCAGGAACCCGACTTCCGAGTACAGGGCCATGCCTTTCTGGTCCTGGAATGGGCATCTTGACACCGAAGAGCTCAAGCAACAGAT
>JAFVFA010000063.1 GCA_017475725.1 Spirochaetales bacterium | reverse complement strand
TACACCTGTCGGTCCCACAAGGGCGAACACCTTAGGCGGGTGCAGCTGGCTGTTGTGGTCTATCTCCACTGAGCCGACGATCCTGTCTACAATCAGAAGCTCGAACTCGTTTCTGGTCGGAACGGCAGGCAAAGCAGGGTCAAGCTGCTTGTGGAGGTCGTCGATTATCCACTTGATGTAGTTCTCGGAGAAGTCGTTGAGGGAAAGGACTGACCTGGCATGCTCCATCAGAGGGGCAAGCGGATCCTCCGGCTCCTCAGGTTTATCGGCCACCTCCGGTTCGGAAGGTTCGACCTCCTCCTCGGCCTCGACCTCGGCTGGAGCCTCCGTCTCGACCGGCTCGGACTCAACTGCAGTCTCCTCTTCCGGCTCATCCGGTTCAAGTGCCGGGTCTGGGGTGTTGGACTCCGGATCGGGGGTATAGGCCTCACGCTCGAAGCGCCTCATGTCCCTGTCGTCCTGGATGTCCTGCTCGCTTGGGGCAGTCTCCTTCGGAGCAGCCTTCTGGACCTTTGGAGCCTTCTTCTCAGGCTCCTCCCCTACAAGGAAGCATGTGAGCTCGCAGTGCTTCTTCCTGCCCATTCCCATGAAGCCCTTTGATACGACGTCCTTCCTGCTGTGTATGCGGATGCGGTCACCGTACTTGCCTCTGGCCTCCTTCACTGCGTCTTCATATGTAGGTGCAACTATGGTTATGCAATTCAATTGCTGCCTCCGAAGTTCAATATTCCTGTTTTCCCTTCTGACAAGGATACCACCATCTTGAAAACTGTGCTAGTGCCGGATGCTTACAGGATATATCTGCTGAGGTCCTGGTTCTTGACCACGTTGCCGAGTCTCTCGTTCACATACTCCGGAGTTATCTCCACCGTCTGGCCGCTCATCTCGCTTGCGCTGAAGCTCAGCTCGTCAAGAAGCTGCTCCATTATGGTGTACAGCCTTCTGGCACCGATGTTCTCCGTTGTGGAGTTGACTTCGTAGGCGATCTCGCTGACACGCCTTATTGCATCGTCACTGAAGACGACCTCCACGCCCTCTGTGCGCAGCAGCTCAGTGTACTGCAGGGTGATGGCGTTCTCAGGCTCCTTCAGAATGCGGAAGAAGTCATCTGCGGTCAGGTCCTCGAGCTCGACCCTGAGCGGGAACCTTCCCTGGAGCTCCGGAATCAGGTCGCTGGGCTTGGAGACATGGAATGCGCCTGCGGCGATGAACAGTATGTGGGAGGTGTCGATCACTCCCCACTTCGTGGTGACCTTTGTACCCTCGACAATCGGCAGGATGTCACGCTGGACTCCCTCCCTTGAGACGTCAGGGCTTGAGGAGCCAGTGCTCTTGCCGGCGATCTTGTCGATCTCGTCTATGAAGATGATGCCCATCTGCTCGGTGCGTTCCTTGGCGATCTCGTTGACCTTCTCCGGGTCAACGCTGCGCTCAGTCTCCTCTTCCGTGAAAAGCTCGCGGGCACGCTTGATGGTGACCTTGCGCTTCTTGTTCCTCGGGCCCTGTGCGGCGTTCTGGAAGATGGAGCCCAGGCTGTTCATGGCGTTCTGGATGTCATCCATGGTCCCGCCCATGACCTCGATGCCGAGCTTGGGCCTGAGGAGCGAGTTGGGTATCTCTACCTCAGTGTTGTCCAGAAGCCCTGCCCTGAGCTGGACCCTGATCTGCTCGCGTGCGCTGATCCTGGAGTTCTCGAACGAAGGATCCTGGTTCTTGTTGACGTTGGGGATAAGGGCGTCGAGAAGCCTCTCCTCAACCCTCTCCTGCACAGCCTTCTCGTTGGCGGCCGCAAGCTCGCGCCTGACCATGGAGACTGCGCTGCCCATCAGATCACGGACCATTGACTCCACATCACGACCGACATAGCCTACCTCTGTATACTTTGTGGCCTCAACCTTGACGAACGGAGCCTTTGAGAGTCTTGCGATCCTTCTTGCTATCTCCGTCTTTCCCACACCTGTGGGTCCGATCATGATTATGTTCTTGGGATAGACCTCATCGCGGATCTTGTCCGGGAGCCTCTTCCTTCTTGTCCTGTTCCTCAGTGCGACGGCTATGGTCCTCTTGGCCTTATCCTGCCCGATGACGTACTTGTCAAGCTCGGCGACTATCTGTGCCGGAACCATGTCATCCAGCGACAACGGCTTCTCCTGGACCTCTGCAGGAACCACTTCCCTTGTTTCCTCTTCCTTTACAATGATCTCGTCCGCCATGTCAGCCAATCTCCTCTGCTGTGAAGTTAGTGTCGGTGTAGATGCAGATCGAGCTTGCGATCTCCAGGGACTTGATTGCTATCTCCTTTGCGCTGAGGTCATTGGCACAGTCAAGATATGCCCTTGCAGCGGACACGGCGTAGTTTCCGCCGCTTCCGATCGCAACCGCGTCATACTCAGGCTCAAGGACATCGCCGGTGCCGGTGATCAGGAAGATCTTCTTCCCGTCGGTGGCCAGCATCATGGCCTCAAGCTTCCGCAGTGCCCTGTCAAGCCTCCACTCCTTTGCAAGCTCGACAGCCGACCTGGTCAGGTCGCCGTTGAAGGTGGCAAGCTTCTTCTCGAACAGCTCGAAAAGCGTGAATGCATCGGCTGTGCCACCGGCGAAGCCGATGACTATCCTATCCTGGTATATTCTGCGGACCTTGCGGGCATTGCCCTTCATGACGGTCTCGCCCGCTGTGACCTGTCCGTCACCCGCGACGCAGACCTTTCCGTCCTTTCTGACTGCGACAATGGTCGTTCCTCTGAAACTCATTCGTCATTCCTCCCATGTGGATGGCTTTTCCTGTACACATCCTCAAGTCGCTTGCTTGTGACATGGGTGTATATCTGCGTGGTCCCTATGCTCTCATGGCCAAGGAGGACCTGCACCACCCTTATATCGGAATCATTGTCCAGCAGATGCGTCGCAAACGAGTGTCTGAAGACATGAGGTGTGAACTTCTTGGAGAGGCCAAGCCTCTCGCTGTACTTGTCAAAAATACTGTGAACTGTCGAAAGCGGCAACTGTTTGCCCTTGAT
>JAFVFA010000062.1 GCA_017475725.1 Spirochaetales bacterium | reverse complement strand
GGATGCTATTCCTGGAATAGCATCCATGAAGAACGAGGATCTGGTGCAGGAGATGTGCAGGCATTTCGGTGTGTCAGATTGTTTCGACCAGCAGCTTGGCATAGACCTGGTTGGGACCATGACCAAGGCGGACCTTCTGACAAAGGGATTCAGAGCACTTGGGCTCAAACCGTCGGAATGCGTGCTGATAGGAGATACGGACTTCGACTCAAAAGGTGCCCAGGATGCGCATTGCGACTGCATAAAGGTCAACTGGGGCTTCGGATACAAAAAAGAAGATCCAGGCACCATCAGCAGTCCTGCCGAGATCCTGGATCTTGTCTGACCAATTTCAATTCTGGTTATAGGCCTTCAGACCCTCTGCAAGGCAGATGCATGCCTTCTCAAGGTCGTCAGTGTTGAGCACATATGCGATTCTGACCTGGTCCCGCCCAAGGTCCTTGCTCTCATAGAAACCCTCAGCAGGGGCAAGCATGACAGTCTCTCCCTTGTAGTTGAAGTCCTTAAGCATGAATATTGCGAACTTTTCCGCATCTTCAACGGGCAACTGGGCTATCAAGTAGAATGCTCCGTTAGGTCTGGCGCATTTCACGCCGGGAATCCTGGCCAAGGCCTTCACAATGAAGTCCCTTCTCTTCTCGTACTCGCGCTTCACGTTCTCTATGTAGTCAGCAGGTGCCCCGAAGGCTGCAAGAGAGGCGTACTGCTCGACTGTAGGGGAGCAGAGCCTTGCCTGGCTGAGCTTCAGAGTCTCCCTTATGACGTTGCGGTTGCGGCTGATCAGGACGCCCACTCTGGCTCCGCACATGGAGAATCTCTTGGAGACGCTGTCTATGCAGATGACCCTGTCCGAATAGTCCTTGTACTTCAGGACGCTTGTGAAGTTCAGTCCGTCGTAGCAGAACTCACGGTAGACCTCGTCGACTATCAGGAAGATGTCATGCTCCTGACACATCCTCAGGATGGTCTCAAGCTCCTTCGGGCTGTAGATGTGGCCTGTGGGGTTGTTGGGGCTGTTCAGGAGAATCGCCCTTGTCTTGCTTGTGATCCTCTCCTCTATCATGCTCAGAGGAGGAAGTGCGAAGTTGTCCTCCAGAAGGCTTGTGACCGACACGATGGACACATTGGCCATTCTGGCGAACGAGTGCACATTGGTGTAGTATGGCTCGGGGACTATGACCTCATCACCGGGGTCGCACAGGGCCATCAGGGAGAACAGGATGGCTTCCGAGCCACCTGTTGTGATGAGCACATCGTTCACGGAGATGTCCACACCGACGCTCTCGTTGTAGTACTTCACCACCGCGTTTCTGAGTGCAAGGTCCCCATCGCTCTCACCATAGGCTATGATGTCGTTCGGATAGTTGTGGATCGCATCAAGGGCCTCCTTGGGGCTCTTGATGTCCGGCTGTCCGATATTGAGGTGGTAGACCTTTATCCCCTTCTGCTTGGCCTCCCTGGCATATGGGCTCAATCTTCTAATCGGCGATGCCTGGAATCCTCTGATTCTGTTAGATATTTCCATCCTTCTTCTCCCCGTTTGCCGCAGCAGCGTTCTGGACATCATCGACTAGACGCTGGACGATCTTTCTGTTGTCAAGCAACGGGCTTATTGCTCTGCCATGGTGCAGGCGGCTGATGACACGGGCGAAGAGTTCGCTGGCATCGGTCTGGATGAACCACTTCTTCGAGAGAAGATTGTCTGTATGGTACACGGCGTTGGTGCCGATGATGTAATCGAACGCACCTTCCTGATGGGCCTTGTCGAAGGTCTCGACAGCGTTGCCGTTGAAGAACGGAAGGCTGACGATGCAGATGATCTTCTTCGCTCCCATCTCACGAAGGTACTTCATTGCTATGAGCATCGTTCCACCGGAGGCCAGCATGTCATCCGCCATGATGACGGTCTTGCCCTTGACGTCTCCAAGGAGGTTGATGCTCTTGATGTTGGTGTTCTTCGCGCCGGTGGTCACGACCGAGTAGTCCCTCTCCTTGTAGAGCATGGCAAGCGGTCTGTGGAGGATCTGCGCATAGAACTTGTTCCTGGACACGGCACCGACGTCAGGTGAGACAACGGTGATGTCAGGATCGGAGATGTCGATTATCTTCTTCAGCTCGACCAGGAACTGGTATGAAGCATGGAGGTTCTCGAGATGGATGTGGGTGAAGCAGTTCTCGATCTCCTTGCTGTGGATGTCCAGGGTGATGATCCTCTCTATGTTGAGGACCTCGCACATCCTTCCGAAGAGAGCTGCAGTCAGGGCCTCACGTGAGCTCTTCTTGTGCTGTCTTGCATACGGGTATGTCGGGAGAACCAGGGTGACGCTCTCCGCTCCGGCGAGGTTGAGTGCATTCACGATTGTGAAAAGCATCATGATATGGTCGTTGACCGAGAAGCTCACTGGTTCCTCGCAACCGTTGATCTTCATGGGGACGGCGTTGGTCAGATCATAGATTATGTAGATTCTGAGGCCTCTGACCGGCTCCAGAATCTCTGCCTTCTCCTCTCCGTTGAGGAACCTGGTGTATTTCACCGGGATGTCGAAATTCGGGCAGATGTACTGTGTGGGACACTTGCCTGATGGGATCTTCTTGTTTCCCAGGTCGTCAATGAAGGTGACCTGTTTCAGAATCTCCTCCTCGCTCATCTCGTAGCGATAGGCAAGATTCTTGGAAAGCTTGTTGTAACGCTCTATGTAAAGCCCTCTGAGGTGCTTCACAACCTTACCGGACAGGTATTCGGAACCGGGTCCCGTGATGATACCCAACTTGTGCGGTTTGACTATGCTCATTTGCTCTCCTTGGACGATTCGCTACCACCCCAGCAGGCCATCGTCCTGTTTCTTCAGGCGGGCTGTTCTTTTCCTTAAGATCGCCGCCTTGGCTCCATTATATTGATACGCATGGAGCAGTTCAACATGGACGGGTGCCCATTTCAGTAGGCTTCCGAATCATTGGGAAGCCCAAAGGTGGAACCGCCAGTGACGGTGACGTACCAATCCTTGCAGCAGTTGGAGTCCCGGCCTTCCAGAACACGGCTCATTGATCTTGTGGCGGTGGACGTGGTGCTGTCCACTGCATCACCCTCCCAGAAGCCTGAGGTCAACACCCATTGCGCCCTCTCCTTGGCCCCTCTTGTACCGTATCCGTCATGGCTTGCGCTGAAGTTGGAGTAGACCACGGCATCCATTATCCCCGCCCCTAACGATGGTGTATTGCACAAGACCAGTGTCCCATTATTGGAAGAAGGTCCTGAATTGGTACTGGCACATATGTTTATTGTGCCAATACCATATTCCAGGACATTGTCTGGCAGTTTTTCCGTCCACCAGACCACAATCAGGTCATTCTCCTTCACGTTCAGATCACCGAAAACGACCTTTGCATCGTTGTCATCGGGGATTACGCAGTAAAGAACCATGCCGTTGATGTTCCCGTTGGCCTTCACAAGCAGCTCGGTCCTGTCAGGGCTTCTCTCCGTCCCCTTCGTTGTGAACTCATTGATCACAATCGGCGGAATAAGCGGATTGTGGCCCCAGACCTCCACGCTGAATCCTGTTGTGTTCCCGCTGTAGTCCTTGACCCTGCCCCCTATGCTGGAGCTCTGCCCCGGAGGGAGGCTTGAGTTCATGGTCACATAGACGAACTTACCGTCAGCCCTGGCTGTGAACGGGCTGAACGAGGACCCGTAGATTCTCACAGGCTCACTGAACTCTATCCTGACGACCGAGCTTGAGGCTGTGGAGACGGAGACGAGCACGGGGGACTGGCAGTCCTTCCCGGAGAACACGTTGACAATCTCCCCCACGTCAACCTCCTGCGAGCATCCAAGCAGCAACAGCACCAGGGCAACGGACAAACCCAGTATAACGGCCAGAACAATGAAGACTTTTCTGTTCATAGACACCTCTCTGGAACCCTATACGGCGAAAAAGCCCAAAAGATTAAGATTTTTTCCGTACATAACGCCTTTTTCCGTTGATATCTTTTCAGCCCGCAAAGAAATAAAATTTTTAAGAAAAAAAGGAAGGGGCCGCAACCGCGACCCCTTAATAACAAGAGAAAAGTGACTTTTCGAAATCAAGCGTAATTCAGCTTGGAGTACTCATAGGACTGTCTGATCCATCCCTTCACCTCAGAATCGATGTCATCCACAGACCTGATACCGATGTGGTACACATAGGACCTTGAGCCAGGGACAGGATTGACAGTCTTTGCAATCCTTGAGCTCTGGATCTTCTTCCTGTTTGTGATGGCCAGATTGAAGAGGATCGACTCCTCCTCTGTGGCAGGAAGTGAAACATATGCAAAACCAGCTGCTGTCCTGAAGACCAGCAGAGAGCCCTGGACGGAGATCCTAGCGTCTGGACATATGTCATTTATATAAAGCTTAAGGCATTCGAAAGCCTTCAGGGAATCCAGATGGGTTCCGAAGAATGCTGTTGCCTTGTCTTCACCTGACATATATGCCCTCCTTGAAAAAATTTTTCATCAAGCCTTGAAATTACAATGCCTTGAAACTTCAGGTACCCCTGCTTGATGATTCAAGTATAGAACCCCCGGCTATTTTTGTCAACTCCTTATTTTGCAAGGATTTACGAAATTTTTTGCCTATATGGAAGTTATATAGGTCTACTGTTGGAACCATTAGAATCCATGAAAAAATATTTTATTTTTATAGACTTTCCTTAAGTTTCAATTTAGCCCTTTCCTTTTCATCGGACCGTCATTATTATTGGATTGAGAAAGATATTGGGGCGGGCATATGAGCCGTACTCCACAGGAGGAAATAATGAGTGAAGTGACCCTTGGCAGTTCAAACTTCCAGCAGGAAGTGTTAGAGAGCAAGATTCCGGTCTTCGTTGATTTCTGGGCACCATGGTGCGGGCCGTGCAGAATGGTGGGTCCGATCATCTCACAGATTGCAACCAAGTATGAAGGGACGATCAAGGTCGGAAAGGTCGATGTCGACGAGAATCCGGAGATTGCAGAGTCCTTCAATGTCAGCAGCATCCCGACTATGATCATCTTCAAGGATGGAAAGGCTGTAGCACAGCGCGTTGGTGGAGCCAACATGGCGGTTCTGGAGGCATTCATAAAGGACAACATCTGATGATGAGGACGTGACTCCGAGATTCAGGGGACCCGTGGTTGTGGACTGGTCGAAGTTCACTGCACGGGTCTTTTCTTTGCCTCGCCAAAAAAAACTTCAAATTTTTTATTCCTTTGTTCCACATTGAGTTATCAGGCGTTTTCAGAATCGGAGCCGGAAAAAATCTTAATCTTTTCGACTTTTTCGCCGTATAGGCCCTATGGAAGGGGGCAAGAGCCCAACGGAAAAGGTGCCTTGTGGAGGTCCACCCCGACGCTCCCCTCCTTCAAAGGAGTCGTCAATGAACAATCTGAACACAGTCCTTATCGAAGGTCTTCTGACAAGGGACCCTGAGAGGATGGGCCCTGAAGGCTCATCCATGTGCAAGATCGGAATAGCGAACAACCGCTACCGCTTCTCGGACAAGGAACAGAGGTGGATCCCGGAGACGTCGTTCTTCACAATCCAGGTCTACGGGGCTGCGGCTGAGGGCTGCATGTACCGGCTGAAGAAAGGCAGAGGGATACGTGTGGTGGGGAAGCTGAAGCAGTACGTGAACAAGTACACCAATTCAGAGAAGATCTTCATCCAGGCGGAGCACATCGAGGTCCAGCCAAAGAAGGTCACGGAGAAACAGGAGATCCCCACACTGGAGAGACTTCAGGGTGTGCCCATCGCATCTGCCGACATGAGGGAGCTTGACCTTGAAGCCGAGTCGGAAGCCAAGAGACTGGAGCAGCAGGCTCAGACAGTGCCGGAAGACAACGATGCAGAGAGGATAGCAGAGCAGACCGCAGAGATGGTTGAGGACAGCATCCCAGTGGACGATGAATGTCCTGCTGCAGAGGAGAAGGAAGAGGAGGACTCCTGCGACGATTCCTTCTGATCCGGAAACCGACGGATAGGGTCTGACGGTGTCTCTTTCCAAATCACTGATCATTCCACCTATCAACAACATCAGAAAAAACCTCCCCTGCATTCGCCTGTGCCATGCAGGGGTTTGCTTTCCCCAAAGGCTGAAATGGTGTAGAATCCACCCATGAAGAAAAACTGCCCTTATGTGAAGTCTGTCCTTGTGACAGGCGCTTCAAGCGGGATAGGAAAGGAGACCGCGGACCTCTTCGCAATGAACGGATTCCAGGTCTATGCAGCCTCAAGGCATCCAGGGAAGACCGAAAACCCGAACATCCACCCCGTGGAGATGGATGTGACAGATGAGAGATCCATAGAGAAGGCCGCTGCAGGCATTCCCGAGTTGGGGATCATAATCCATTGCGCCGGCTTCGGTGTAAGCGGTTCTGCGGAGATGACGCCTTCCGACCGTGCAAGGGCCCAGATGGAGACCAACTACTTCGGCGTCCTCAATGTGAACAGGGTCTTCCTTCCCCTTCTTCGCAGAAACAGCAGATCCCTTGTTCTGATAACCGGTTCGGTGGCAGGTTTCATATCAATCCCGTACCAGAGCCACTACAGCTCTTCCAAGTATGCGCTTGAGGCCTACAGCCGTGCCCTGCGAATGGAGGCAGGTCAATTTGGGGTAAATGTCACCATTGTCGAGCCGGGAGACACGAAAACAGGGTTCACAAAGGCCCGAACCAGCGATGAACCTGAAAATTCTCCATATATCAAACAGTGTCAGGACTCCGTTGCACATATGGCACATGACGAGCAGACCGGCAGGCCCGCGAATTCCGTTGCAAACGTGTTCCTGAAGCTTGCTTTCAGGAGGAACCCTCCCGTCAATGTCGCAGTTGGTTTCGAGTACAAGGCCATTGCCCTACTGGCCAGGATTCTCCCCTCCAGATTGGTGACATGGCTGGTCAAATCGATTTACATTGGTTGAAGTAACAGATAGAATCACGTAGGTTAAGGCAAAGGAGATGGACATGAGGATTTCAGTTCTTTCAGTAGGCGGTTCGATAATAGCTCCGGACGGAGTCAACAGCGAGTTCCTTTCAGCGTTCCTCGCGAAGATCAGGGAATACCTTTCGGAGAACCCGGAGGACAAGCTCATCTTCGTCTGCGGCGGTGGAGCACCGGCCAGGGTCTATCAGCAGGCCTACAGAGCCGTTGTTTCAGATCCGGCTGAGCAGGATGCGAACGCCCAGGACTGGATAGGGATCAAGGCCACCCACATCAATGCGGAGCTGGTGAAGGCCATCTTCGGCCCACTGTGCAAGGACCCGGTGGTGACGAACCCCACTGACGAGTCCGTCAGCTTCTCTGGCCGCATCCTTGTTGCCGGAGGCTGGAAGCCCGGCTTCTCGACTGACACAGACGCTGTCTACCTTGCAAAGAGATTCGGCGCAACCAAGGTCATCAACCTGTCCAACATAGCGAAGGTCTACACCGACGACCCGAGGAAGAACCCGGACGCAAAGCCGATCGACACCATCTCCTGGGCCGACTTCCGCAGAATGGTCGGAGACGAGTGGGTACCCGGCAAGAACGCACCGTTCGACCCGATAGCCTCGAAGCTTGCACAGGAGGCCGGAATCAGAGTCATCTGCGCAGATGGAAGGAACACTGCGAACACCCTTTCCATCCTGAACAAGGAACCTTTCGAGGGCACGGTCATCGGAGACTGACAATGGAAGTCATCAAGATATCGGCAATAGCGATCGCCCCGATCATGTTCTTCATGGCCCTGGGCTACTTCTTCCAGAGAAGGAGCATCCTGAGCAGGCCGGCCGCAAAGGAGTTGAACATCATAGTGTTCAGGTTCTTCCTCTCCACCATGTGTGCAGAGACGCTGTACAAGGCGGACCTCAAGAGGGATGTCGAGCTTATGCCGATTCTGGTTGTGGCATTCTCCCTGGTGGGAACCTTTCTGATCCTGTGTCTGATCATCCCACGATTCATCAAGGAGAAGGACCAGATCCCTGTGATGATCCAGGGGATCTACAAGTCGAACTATGCACTTCTGGGGATCCCGATCGCCCAGAGCCTTTGCGGAGCTGACAGAATAGGCATCACAGCCGTCGTCGCCATAGTGATCCTGCCTCTGAACAACATCTTCTCAGCCTTCATCTTCGAGAGGTACACGGGAAAGGCCACCATTCTGCCCAAGCTTCTGCTCAAGATTGTCACGAACCCGCTTGTCCTGGCCAGCCTCATCGGCCTTGGCCTCAATCTTTGCGGCATCAGGATCCCGAACTGGATCATGACGGGCATAATAGCCAAGCTGAGCTCTCTTGCCACCCCACTGTCAATGATAGCCTTGGGTGCCACATTCGAGTTCGGTTTCCTGAGGAAATACGGCAAGAAGATCTTCTGGGCTGTCTTTACGAAGCTGATCATAATTCC
>JAFVFA010000061.1 GCA_017475725.1 Spirochaetales bacterium | reverse complement strand
TATCCTGTTCTCATCGGAAGCTTTGACCTTAGCCATTTTCAACTCCTTTCTCCACCATCATCTCTTGAGCAGATCGTCGGAATCTGCGATTATCGTCACCGGTCCGTCGTTCTCATAGCGGACATGCATATGGGCGCCGAACTCCCCGTGCTGGACGTTGTGGCCCAGCTTTCTCAGATGCTCCATGAACCGCTCATAGAGCCTTTCCGCCAGTTCAGGCCTGCCTGCACCGTCGAATGAGGGTCTGTTGCCCTTTCGGATGTCCGCATAAAGGGTGAACTGGCTGACCACAAGTATGTCTCCACCGATGTCGGAGACGCTTCTGTTCATCTTGTCATCCTGGTCCCTGAAAATGCGGAGCCTGGATATCTTGGAGGCCATCCTCTCGCAGATGTCATCCGTATCCGTATCCACGACACCGAGGTATATCAGAAGACCTTCCCTGATGCTTCCCGTGCAGCGGCCGTCAACCGTGACGCTGGCGTCCCTGACTCTCTGGACAACCGCTCTCATGCTCCCAAACCCTTCGACATGGAATGGACGAATCCCCTCTTGTCACTGTCGTTGAAGAAGGCGGAGCCTGTGACGGCAATGTCAACACCGCTCTCGAACACGTCCCTGATCGTCTTGCGGTTCACCCCTCCATCTATGGAGATGCGATACTCCCTGCTTCCACGGAGCTCGACGAGCCTCCTGACCTTGTCCAGGGTCTCGGGAATCAGCCCCTGTCCGCCGAAGCCCGGCTCGACGCTCATGACAAGGACAAGGTCAACCATGTCCAGATAGGGCTCTATGGCAGAGACCGGAGTGGCTGGCCTGAGGGTTATCCCGCAATCCACATGACGGGCCTTGATCAGCTCAAGCGTTGCCTTCACATCCCTGCAGGCCTCAACATGGACCGTAATGCTGTCAGAGCCGGCATCGGCAAACATGTCTATGTACCTTGAAGGTTCATTGACCATGAGATGTGTGTCGAAGAAAAGCCCTGAGAGAGGTCTGATGTCGGAGATGAACTTGGATCCGAAGGTGATCACAGGGACGAAGTTCCCGTCCATAACATCAAGATGGACCCAACCTGTTCCGCTGGCCTCTATTTCCGCAAGTGCACCCCTGATGTCCGAGAAATCCGCGGACAGAACGGAAGGGGCTATGATGATGTCTCTTTCCATGCGTCCTTTATATCACGAATGGATGCGTTTTAAAACCCTTTTGGAGCGGTTTTAAGCGGAAAAACTTAACATTTCGCAAGTAGTTTGATATGAATTTTGGAGTAAACCAACAAAATTTCGGATAATCAGAATTCCAGCTCATCAAGGTCGTCCAGAATGACGACATTGCGTGGGTGCCTTTCCTGCAGCTCGTTCCTTGAGAAGGCAGTCATGTGCGTTGCATAGAAGGTGCAGTCAGGGTTGTCCTCCGCTATTCCAAGGAACTGGTCGACCCTCAGATGGGCCTTGCCTCCCTTCATGGCCGTGTTGGACGCCTGGGAGCATTCCATTATGAAATGTCTGCAGCCTTTCACAGCTTCAAGCAGTCCGTCACAGAGGCAGGTGTCACCTGAGAACCCTATCTTCTGCTTTCCGTCCTCGAAGACATAGGCATAGCATTCTGCCAGACTTCCATGTATGACCTCGAACCTCTGCACATGGTAATCCGGAACCATGAAGGAATCGTCGAAGTTGAAGTTGATGGGTATGTCCCTGACGTACTGGGCTATGTCCGGGAAAGCAAGGTCCAGGGTATCATATATGTACCTGGGTCCTGATTCGCCGCAGAAGATGTTCAGGGTCCTGTCCGTGCTGCCCTCCCTTGTCAGGAACACGAAGGGCATGTCGAAATAGTGGTCTGCGTGGAAATGGGTTATGAGAATGTCGTCAATGTCCAGAAGGTCATATCCCAGATTCTCCATCATCTTCCATGATCCGTTGGGGACATCAACAAGAATGCGGCCATCTATCAGATAGCCGCAACTTCTTCGGGATGACGGCACCGCACCGGTGCCCAATACCTTGACTTTCATTCCGGGACCTTAGTTGTGTGAGACGCTGAAGTTCCACCTTCTGAGAACGGCTGTCTTCTCGTCCTCAGACATCTTACCGAGAACCGCACTGTAAAGGACATCAGTGGCGAATATCTGGAGGATTCTGGTCAGTGTGGAACCTGTCCTGTACTAATATCCTGATGAAGGGATCTGGAGCTTGACGTCAGCGAGCCTTGCAAGGTGGTTGTGTCCGATCTTGGTGAGAGTGATGAGCTTTCCGCCGCACTCCTTGAGTGCCTTTGCAGCCTGGTTGACCAGTGTGTCCTCTCCGAAGTAGGAGATGCCGAACGCCACCATGTCATCCGTCATCGAATAGGCCTGGGCGATCTGGAGGTTCACATCCTTGGAGTAGATTATGTTCTTTCCTAGTCTTGCAAGCTTGTACTGGAGGTCACTCAGTGTGACTTCCGCGGAACCCTGCCCTATCAGAAGGACTGTCTTTGACTTGTAGATCATCTCAGCGGCGGCATCTATGGCCTTCGGATCAAGGACAGACTCGAGGTTGGACAGGTTCTTGGTGGTGAACTTGATGTACTGGACTGTGAGGTCCCTTGTGTTGAGACCGGAATCATAGAAGTTCTCCATGATCTGCTCCGGCTCCGAGTCCTTGCCCTCGTTGGAGAAGACCTCCCTTGAGAGTCTGAGCTTGAAGTCGGCATATCCGTTGACGTTGAGTCTCTTGCACAGTCTGACGACGATTGCCGGGCTTGAGCCCGCTGCCGCCGACAGCTCTGTCATGGTCATCTGCAACGGTGCGGAAGGGTTCTGGAGAACATATTCAGCAATCTTTCTCTCTGAGGTCGGGAGATCCTTCTCTATCTGTTCTATTAAAGTCAAAAAGCTCTGCATGCCACAATTATAAACCTTTGTAAAAAATTGTAAAGTTTTTTTCAATTTTGAAATCAGTTTTTTTTCACTTTCTCCGGACAGGGCATCTTTCTGCGTCAAAAGGCCCAATCATTCAATTGCAAAACAAGGAAATCTATGGTATATTATGCACAGATGAAATGACATATTGGCCGAGCAGACGAGAGTCTGCCCGGTTTTGTTTACGTTTTGGAAGAACATTAGATCTAGGAGCGAG
>JAFVFA010000060.1 GCA_017475725.1 Spirochaetales bacterium | reverse complement strand
TCAAGCTCCAGAGTCACTGCTGGCCACTTGAAGATGGCATCCGCATTGAGCTTCACATTCGATGAAAGGATCACCGACCTTGTCCAACTGGTTCCGGAGGGCGTTGAACCCTGGTAGTTGGGCATGTCACCGTTTCCGACTGCGTTTCCGTCTGAATCGTAGTTGTGAGGTGTGTACAGATCGAATTCACCACGCTGCATCAGATCCGCCTTGACGGTGGCCTTCAGCAAGCCGGGGAGCCTGTAGGTCCCTCCTATCTCCAGAAGCTCGGCATCACCACCATACGGGAAGCCTATGAACTCGAACACCAGGGCGTTGCTTCCCATGCTGTCAGTGGAGCCATCCGGCTGGAGGTATTTGGCCGACTCGCTCAGATGGAAGTACCTTGTCATCTTCACAAAGTCCACCTTGTCCCTTCTGTAAAGCAGTGGCGTGGTATAGGCGAACTCAGCATACAGCCTTGCAATGCCCTCTTCCAGCTCGAATGTGTACTTTGCACCGGCCACAAAACCCCATGCCGGACCCTGTGCGGTTGGGTCCTCGTTGGGTGCGGTCGCCTGATCCAATGCGAACTGGCCGTAGATCTCTGCGCCCTTGACGGGGACCCAGTTGAACTCCGCATAGGCAATTGCATTGAACATTGAGCGGTTGTTCAGGTTGTGGTAGATGAAGGCCGGATTCAGGAAGGACAGGTCCACGACCTGTTGACCATCTTCATCGGATGCTACCTTGTACATCACATCCTCGGAGATGATGAAGGACAGGCTCCTGACCGGTCTGAACTCCAGGGTGTGGATCATGTAGATTCTTGTGTCGTCGGTCCTGACCTCCCCGTTGTTCGTTATCCCGTTCAGGAACAGGTTGATCCACTGGTATTTGAATCCGCTGCTGTAGAATGTCGCTGAAAGGTAGTCATGGAAGTCGGTGTGGTTGTCCACAAGCATGTTCCCGGCGCTGGAATTGCCGATCTCAAGCCTGTCACGACCGTATTGCAGGCTCCACCTGTCGCCTCCGACCGCCAGAATGGCCCTCTTTGGCCAGATGAAATCAAAATGAGAGCTTGCTGGCAGCACATTCGTTGCAAATCTCTTGCTATACTGGGCACTCCAGAGCATCATATGGGCTCTGCTGTCCATCTTGTAGCTTCCGATATAGCCGTCTGAAGTCACAAGGTCCAGACTTCCGCTCCTGTCCGGCTCCAGCCTGACGAACTTGTCATACTTTGACACTCTTCCGTATCCGTACTGCAGATCGCAGTATGTGTAGAAGAAATCGGAGATGGAGAAATCCATGCTGGCCTTGGCCAGAGGTCTCCGCTCCTCGAAGCCACGGACCCAGTCAGCATCCGTCACAAAATCATGCTGAAAGGCATATGTCGTGGAGAACTCGTCGAATCCGATATCGTTGGAGTGCACGTAGGCCTCAAGAGCCAGGTCTATCTGGCCGCCCAGACCATAGTCCCCGAAATCCCATCGCATGCCCTCCGAAAGGATGTCTGAGATTCTGTCGTAGATGCCCTGTTGCGCCTTTGAGAGGCCTGATGCATCTATCCTTGAGAATATGAGCTCAGCCTCCGACTGGGACCAAGGTCTGCTTGTCGATGGCCTTGCAAGTCCCTGTAGCAAGTAGAGGTCATCCATCAGCTCATACAGATCTGATGAGAGCGGGAAGGTCTTTGCGTTCACGGTCTCCGCTGCGAATGCCATGAATGCGCACATTGTCAGAACCACTGCGACAGCAACTATTCGTTTCATAGATAACCCCTTGGCAGGAAAAGTATAGCACAAATTGACAGCTGAAAGGGGTTCTGATACCTTTGTTCTGGAATGAAGAAGGTCTTTCTTGCTCTAGTCATTGCAATGGTGATAGCCGCCTCTGTCCCTGCCCTGGATCTGAACCTGAACATAGGGCTCCTGTCGGGTGTGGGGGTATCCCATGATTCCGGGCGCTGGCAGTTCGGCCTTGATGCGGAGACGACCTTCCCGGTCTATGCTGTGGTGGAGGGCATCATGGAGTCCTCATATGAGGACGTTCCTTTCCGGCAAGGCTTCAGGACAGGACTCACCTACTTCTTCGGTGCGGATCTTTACACCTACTTCAGGCTGTTCCAGGACGATGGCTACAGAATGTATGCGGGCCTGGATCTGATGTTCGGCACTGAGACTGCAATCAGGAGCTTTGAGGCCGTGCTGAGACCCACCGTCAAGTTCAGCTACGATATTGGCAGATGCGGCCTTTTCCTTGCGGCAGGCTTCTCCCTCCTGGACATTATGCATGTCCCGGGCTTCAGAAAACCCCTCGTCAGAGTCCCGAATGCCAACTATGCAAGCATTCTGACAGGCTGCAGGGTCGGCCTTTCAATAGCCCTAAATTGAGATATCCCTGAAAACACCTTGTTTTTCATGAAAATCAGTGAACCTTTCAGCAATTTTGGGCATTTCCAGGCACTTTTCAGGGATATGCAGGATACAGGAACAACAGAAATCAGAAGCTCTGGGGCGTGTAGTAGCAGCCGTGGCCATCGTAGTAGAAGCAGTGCTGCACAGAGAAAGCCCCTTCACTGGAGATCCTGATCTCTGTTCCACCCTCCATCCCCTCTTCATAGTAGCAGCCGGGGCCCGTCTTCAGGGCATAGAGGTATGTAAGACCATCGTACTCTATGCAGAAGCAGTTGGTGTGGTTGTGTCCGCAGACAAGCAGGTCAGTACCACCTGACTTGAAAACCTCGGCAAAGCCCTCGTGACCGTCCCTGTAGCCTATACCCTCATGCCAAGTGCCGAAGGAGCCTTCATAGCCTGGCTCCCAGGCATCCGCAGTGTACGTGGTCGCAAGGTCTGCGCTCCAATGCCTGTAGGCGTTCAATGCAGCCGTCCTGTATTCGTATATGGGTATGTGCATGAAGGCGACAGATGACACCACCCCGCCCTTCCCGTACCGCTGGACGCTGTCCACGCAGTCCTGGTACCAGTCCATCTGGAGGTCTGTTATGCCATTTGTGCCGGAATTGAAGAAAACAAGGGATTTCACGACCTGGAAGCCATCGTTTTTCCTCTCGACAATGTTTACCACGTAGTTGCCGAAGGCTTCTACGCCGTAGTCAGGGTCCACCGCAAGATTCTTCGGCCCATCCTTGAAGATGCAGTTGCTGTAGTTTCCAAGAACCTTTGCCAATGTCACCGGGGACATCCCGGAGTTCTCGAAGTCATGGTTGCCGTAGATGGGTGCCCATGGGATGCCGAAGCTGTCTATGAAGGAGCACATGCCGTAGATTGCGGTTCCGCAGCCGTAGGACATGTCTCCCGTCATTGTTATGAGATCCGGCCTGACCTTCTCCACAAGGGCGCTGATCATTGTCCTGATCCTCGGAAACTCAACCAGATATGCTGATGTCCCAAGCTGTATGTCAGTGAGGTTCAGGATGACGAAGTCCTTCCCCGGATCCTTCTCGACATTGACGACCCAGTCCTTGTCAGAGACAACACCATTGGAGGAGAGGCTCAGTGCATAGCTTGTCCTGTCGTAGCTTGCGTGGGGCTCCACACCCTGAAGGCAGGATGATAGAACGAGAACCAGAACTATGGTCGCCAGTACTGCCCCAAATCTCTTCAAACCGGGTTGCTCCTGCGATACTCATACATCAGGATGCCGGCCGCAACAGACACGTTGAGGGAATCGATGTGCCCGGACATGGGGATCGAGAGCATGTGGTCGCACTTTGTGCGGACCAGTGACCTCATCCCACTGCCTTCGCTTCCCATGACTATTACGGTCCTCTTCGCGAACTCCATGTTGTAGGAGTTCTCGCCGTTCATGTCGGCCCCGTACACCCAGAAGCCGTAGTCCTTAAGGACATCCAGCTCCCTGGCAAGGTTGGTGACTGTGGACATGGTCACATACTGTGCGGCGCCTGAGGAGATTCTTATGACGGTCTCGTTGGCGCTTGCGCTCCTTCTCTCCGGAACGATTATCAGCGAGGCGGAGAACTGGTCTGCACTTCTGAGGATGGCTCCGAGGTTGTGGGGGTCTGTGATCTCATCCAAGGCAAGGACAAGGGCACTCTGGCCGTCCTTCAGGCTCTTGCAGAAGTCAAGGATGCTGACCTCCTTCAGCCTTCCACCCTGGCTCTGGGAGCTTCTGGCGCCCAGATCAAGGACCGCGCCTCTGTGGTCAGCATTGCCTGCAAGCCTGTTAAGCTCGACCTCAGAGACCTTCTTGACCGCGGTCTTCCCTGTGGACATGGCCTTGAACTCAAGGGCGCTGTTGCGCTTGTCGCCTCTCAGGAGGTAGAGTGTGCTCCCACGTGAAGCGTTCTTCAGAGCTTCCTCGATTGCATGGATTCCGGTGATCTTCTCGCCCATTCTGGCCTCCTAGGATCTATCAGTCGTTCTCGAACTGGACAGGTGTGGGACTGTCGTTCTCTCCCATGACATCCGAGAGCTGCTTCATGATCTGCTTCGCCTTCATGCTGAGTCTCTTGGGTGTATCTATCTGCACCTTTATGTACATGTCTCCCTTGGAATCGTTGTTGCGGTACCTCGGAAGTCCCTGCCCCTTCACGCGGATGATCTTGCCGTCCTGGATTCCGGATGGAATCGAGACTTTGATGGTCTCTCCCTGAAGGTTCTTGACATTTATATCAAGACCAAGTGCAGCCTGGGTCATCGAAATCGGGATCTGGACGTAGAGGTCCTCCCCGCTTCTGACGAAGTACCTGTGTGGTCTGACGTTGACTCTGACGTAGAGGTCACCAGGTGTGGCGCAGTTGGCGACGGCGTTTCCCATCTGCGGGATTATGATGTCGCTTCCGCTCTCGATTCCTGCAGGGATCTTTATCTTCAAAGTCTGGCTCTTCCTTACGGTGCCGTTTCCGCGGCAGTTCGGGCACGGGTCCTTGATCACCGAACCCCTTCCTCCACAGGTCGGGCAGGTCCTCTGCATGGAGAAGAAACCGCTGGACTGGCGAATCTGGCCGGCTCCACCGCAGGTCGGGCAGGTTGTGTCAGATGCCCTTCCGTTTGCGGACCCTGTTCCATGGCAGGCCTCGCAGGTCACCTGGTGGGAATAGGTCATCTCCTTCTTGAAGTCCTGCGTGAGGTCCTGAAGGTCCACCTCTATGTTCACCCTGATGCTCTGGCCCACGTTCGGATTGCTTCTTGCCCTGGTCCTTGAGGAACCTCCCCCAAAGCCGAACAGGTCTGAGAATATGTCACCGAAGCTTCCTGAGAACAGGTCGCTGAAGTCTCTGTATGCCGCTCCTCCGAAGCCCTGGTTGCCATCCACACCGGCGAAGCCGTAATTGTCATAGTTCTGGCGCTTTGTGGCGTCTGAAAGGACCTCGTAGGCCTCTGTGGCCTCCTTGAACCTCTCCTCTGCAGCCTTGTCTCCAGGGTTGCGGTCAGGGTGGTTCTCGATAGCGAGTTTCCTGTATGCCTTCTTTATCTCTTCCTGGCTTGCATTCTTCTGAACGCCCAGAACTTCGTAGTAATCACGTTTATCAGCCATGTTATCCTTCTATGTACCTATCGCTCCTAAGTTAACAAAAAACATCGGATTAGTACACACAAAAGCCGGTCATTTCGACCGGCCTTCGCTCTTATCCATGTTGTGGAGTTCTATTAGTTGACAACCTCGTAGTCTGCATCAGATGCGCCGGCGTTGCTCGGACCGTTCTGTGGTCCAGGCTGCGGGCCGCCCTGAGGTCCCTGAGGACCTGCACCGCCCTGCGGGTTGGCGTTCTTGTACATCTCCTCAGCCAGCTTGTAGGAAGCTGTCTGGAGAGCCTCGGTCTTGGCCTTGAGCTCCTCTGCTGTGGCGCTCTGGTTTGCAAGCACTGCCTTGAGGTCAGCAAGTGCGCTCTCGATTGATGCCTTGCTTGATGCGTCGACCTTGTCGCCGTAGTCCTTCATGGCCTTCTCGGTCTGGTAGACCAGGCTGTCGGCGTTGTTGCGGGCATCGATCTTCTCACGCTCTCTCTTGTCCTCTTCGGCGTGGGCCTCTGCGTCCTTGACCATTCTGTCGATCTCGCTGTCATCCAGTCCGCTTGAGCTCTGAATCTGGATGCTCTGCTCCTTGCCTGTTCCGAGGTCCTTTGCGGAGACGTGCACGATACCGTTGGCATCGATGTCGAATGTGACCTCGATCTGCGGTACTCCACGTGGGGCTGCAGGGATTCCGACAAGGTCGAATGTTCCGAGTGTCCTGTTCTGTGAGGCCATCTCACGCTCTCCCTGGAGGACGTGGATGCTGACTGCCGTCTGTCCGTCAGCTGCAGTGGAGAAGACCTGGCTCTTCCTTGTAGGAATGGTGGTGTTCCTCTCAATCAGCCTTGTTGTGACTCCGCCGAGGGTCTCGATTCCGAGTGAAAGCGGTGTGACATCAAGCAGCAGGACGTCCTTGACTGAACCGCCGAGGATTCCTCCCTGGATTGCTGCGCCCATTGCGACGACCTCGTCCGGGTTGACTCCCTTGTGCGGCTCCTTGCCGAACAGTGCCTTGACTGTGGCCTGGACCTTCGGTACACGTGTGGATCCTCCGACAAGGATGACCTCGTCGATGTCAGCGGCTGTGAGACCAGCGTCTCTGAGAGCGTTCTGGCAAGGGATCTTTGTTCTCTCGATGAGATCGTCGACCAGCTGCTCGAACTGTGCTCTTGAAAGGGTCATCTGCAGGTGCTTAGGACCTGTTACATCAGCTGAGATGAACGGCAGGTTGATGTCTGTGCTTGTCGAGTTGGAAAGCTCGATCTTTGCCTTCTCTGCTGCTTCCTTCAGTCTCTGGAGGGCCATCTTGTCTGTTGAAAGGTCGATGCCTGTCTCCTTCTTGAAGGATGAGACCATCCACTCGATGATTCTCTGGTCGAAGTTGTCTCCACCAAGGTGTGTGTCTCCGTTTGTTGACTTGACCTCGAAGACTCCGTCGCCAAGCTCAAGAATCGAGATATCGAAGGTACCACCACCGAGGTCGTAGACCGCGATCTTCTCGTCCTTTGATGAATCCTTTCCGAAACCGTAGGCAAGAGCTGCGGCTGTAGGCTCGTTGACGATTCTCTTGACCTCGAGTCCGGCGATCTTTCCGGCATCCTTTGTTGCCTGTCTCTGTGCGTCGTTGAAGTATGCAGGGACTGTGATGACGGCCTCTGTGACCGGCTCACCAAGGTAATCCTCAGCTGTCTTCTTCATCTTCTGGAGAATGTTGGCTGAAATCTCCTCCGGGCTGTAGTCTGTGCCGCGGATTGAGACTCTGACTGCTCCGTTCGGGCCAGAGATGACCTTGTATGGGATCATTGAGAGCTCGTTTGGAACCTCATTGTACTTGTGTCCCATGAAGCGCTTGATTGAATAGACTGTATTCTCTGCGTTCGTGACGATCTGGTTCTTTGCAGGCTGTCCGACAAGGCGGTCGCCCTTTGCTGTGAATCCTACGACGGACGGTGTTGTTCTCTGTCCCTCGGAGTTTGCCATTACGACTGGCTCTGAACCTTCCATGACTGCTACGCAGCTGTTTGTTGTTCCAAGGTCAATTCCAATAATCTTTCCCATATATGTATCTCCTAAATATCCTATGCGATGTAGCTAATTTACTAAGAGGCAATCAAATCGTCAAACGCTGTGCCGATTTTTTTCCGAAAAGCCCTCACTCGGGCTTTCCGATCTTCACCTTTGATGGCCTGATGACCCTGTCGTGGAGTGTATAGCCCTTCTGGAACTCCTCCAGAACGGTCTCCTTGTCCAGACTCTCGTCAATCGTCATCATGCATGCCTCGTGAAGACTCGGGTCGAACTCATGTCCTACGGAGTCGATCGCCTTCAGGCCCCAGTTCTTGTCCAGAGTGGACATCAGCTGGCTCTGGGTCATCTCAAGCCCCTCAATCAGGCTCTTGACGTCTCCGCCCTGCTTGCAGGCCGCAATCGCCCTCTCCATGTTGTCGAGGAATGTCAGAAGGTCACGCACCAGGCTCTCGTTGGCGAACTGGATGGCCTCCTCCTTGTCTCTGATGAGGCGTTTCCTGAAGTTGTCAAGCTCTGCCTGGCGTCTGAGCATCTGGTCCTTGAGCTCGGCGTTTGCAGCCTCAAGCTCCTTGACCTTCTCGCTGAGGATCTCCTCCTGGGAGACCTCCTCTACCGGATCCTCCTGAGCATCAGGACCTTCCGTGGTCTCATTCTCTGCTTCATCCACAATCTCCTCGTCGAGGATCTCCTGCTCAAGCTCTGAATTCTTCTCTTCGTTCTTCATATCGCTATTCTTCCTGTTGGTAGACGAAAGTTACTTACCAAAGAGGCAATCGTCAAGTTTTTACAAAACAGCTCAACCCTTTGTGGGCTCGTCGTCGAAGTCGACGACCTCCTCATCCCCGTAGGTCTCCCACCTGTTGTCCTTGCTGCCGGCATCCTCACGCTTTGTCCAGCGGCCGGAGCCGGAGTTCATGCTGTCGTTGAACGAGTCATAGTCCATGTCCATGATGTCCATGCCGCGCATGTCGGAAGACTCCTCCACACCTCCGAAGGTAGCGAAGTCGTCGTTCTCGCTGATGCCCTCACCATAGGTGTTCTCGACCTCCGGCGTGAAGTCATCGGCATCCTCGACGTTCTCGTACTCCTCATCGGTCTTTGGGGTGAACTTAGGGGCCTTGAACTTCGGCATCTCAACAGGTGCCGGCTCAGGCTCCTGCGGATGGACCTTGAGGGATGCAAGTCCGCCTGCGGTCGCCGTGCTTCCCATCTCCATGTCCGGAACGACCATCTTGGGGACATCGTCCGAGGTCTCGGTCCTGACCGGAGTCTCGGGGACTCCCGCCTGAGATGAGACGTTCTCGAGCCTGTTCGCTATGCCGCGGGCCTCGTCGATCTTGGTCTCGAGCTCCCCGAAAAACTGCTGGACCGTGTGGATGACGGCCTGGAAGGCATCGTCAAGCTTGCGGAGGCGCAGATCGGTGTCGCTGGAGGTCTGGGCCTTGAAGTTCTCAAGGACCTCATCGCTCTCCTTGTGCAGTCCTGCCATGGCCTCGTCCATGCTGTTGTCAGTCTCGCTCACGGCCTCGTTCATGCGGCCTATGGACTCGCGCTCAAGCTGTATCACACGCTGCTCGTGCTTTCTGAGATGCTCGTCCGCATCCTTCATGTCCTGTCTGAAGCCATCGATTACGGCGCGGACCTTGTCCAGTCTCTCAACCTCGTCCTGGACCGTCTGGACCTTGTCATCGGCATCGCTCGTGAGCCTTGCAAGCCCCTCCAGCGCGGCACGGTAGGTCTCCATCGCACCCTTGAGCCTGACCAGGTCCTCCGAATAGGACTTGAGCTCGGAGATCTGGGTGTTGACCGTCTGAATCAGTGACTTGACCTCCGCATCCTTCTTTGAGACCGTCTGCTCAAGCTCCGTGGCATACTGCTTGAAGGAGTTGTCCGCAGCCTCGATGTTGCCCTTGTAGATGTCCAGGAGCTTCTTGACGTTGGATAGGCTCTTGCTGCGTTTGTCGCTTGACCTCAGAGTGAAGATTATAACGAGAGTGACGACGAACAGCGCTATTGGAAGAAGCACCGGAAGCATCGAAGAAATGTAGTTCATCACCTATCCTCCATGGTGGCGGCAAGCCACCTGTCAAATTCATCCCATGTGCGGAACACCGCCTTAGCAAGCGGGTATTCCCTGTGCAGGTCCGCAGACGCTGGGGCTTTGACGTTGACAAGCACGGCGTCGATCCCTGCCGCCATGGCCCCCTTCACGTCCTTCTCGTAGCTGTCCCCGACGTACAGGACATCCTTCGGACCCATACCAAGATTATATAGCAAATATTCGAGGCAGTGTGTATCGGGTTTGAGATATCCGACATCATCGCTCGATGCCGCGAAATCGACCAGATCCGCAAGGCCCATGCCTTCAAGCTTGTCGAAAAGCGGGAAATCCGTGAAGACTCCGATCTTCAGGCCATCGTCCCTTATTCTCAGGAAGGTATCCCTCACCCCGTCGAAGGTTCTGGTCCTTCTGTAGAGCCTCCGCATCGGGCCGTAGACCAGACTCTCCAGCCTTTCATAGGTCCTCCGGTAGGTCTCCTTGTCAAACGGCATCTCCTTTCCTGTCCCGTTCTGGACTATCATGGCTTCGCGCCATCTGAATGGGACCTTCTGGGTGAAGGTCGACTGCCACCTGCGGTACTCCCTGCGGTTTCTGCGGTATCTGAGACCGAAGAGAGGATGTCTCAGACTGAGTCTCAGGAGTCGGGAGTTCATGGTCCCGATAGGATAGAGAGTCCCGTCTATGTCAAAGCAGACCGCCTTGTAGGACATCATCTGCCCTTCTTCGCTGTCTTTGCGGCGGCCTTGCTCTGCTTGTAGCTGGTTCTGGCCTTCTGCACCGCTATGGCCTTGGCCTTTGCCCCGACCTTCTTGGCTGCGGGCTTGGCCTTCGCCTTACCACCCTTCGCCGAGCCTGTCATGGTGCGCCTTGTCTCCTTTTCCTCTTTCTCTGCGGAGGATCTGACCTTGGCGTTCTGCCCCAGCTTGTGGTTGCTTTCGCTTCTCTCACGCTCCCTGAGGTCTATCTCGATAGGGACATCGGTGAATCCGAGATCCCTTCTGATGCAGTTCTTCAGGTACTGCACGTAGGTCTGGGGGAAGTCCTTCTTGCGGTTGATGAAGAACAGGAACCTCACAGGCTGGGCGCTGATCTGGGTCCCGTAGTAGACCTTGAAGTGCCCCTCTGAGCCGCGGGTTGGCTGGTAGGCCTCTCCCCAGGACTTCAGGGCCATGTTCAGGCTGGCTGTGTCCACGCGCTTCCCGAGCTGGCCGTAGATCTTCAGGACCGTGTCCAGCATGGGCCCGATCTCCGTCCCCTCGGCAGCGGAGATGAACCTTATAGGTGCGAAGTTGAGAACCGGGAACTGGAAGCGGACCCTGTCCTCTATTGCCTGCCTCTCGTTGGGAAGCCCCTTCAGGAGATCGGTCTTGTTCAGGACGATGACCACACCCTTTCCGCGTCTGACTATCAGGGCGGCTATCTTCTTGTCCTGCTCCGAGAGCCCTTCGATGGTGTCCACAACAAGCAGAACCACGTCCGCCTCGTCTATGGTCTTGATGGCCCTGTTGACGGAGTAGTACTCGACATCCTCCTCGACCTTGGACTTCCTTCTGATTCCGGCGGTGTCCAGTATGGTGAACTCCTTCCCCTTGTAGGAGAAGCCGCCCTTGACGACGTCACGTGTTGTGCCCGCTATGGGGCTCACTATTGAGAGGTCCATTCCGGTCAGGAGGTTTGTCAGCGTGCTCTTTCCCGTGTTCGGCTTTCCCAGAACAGCGATGTTGATGCTGTGCCTCTCGTGCTCCTCCTGAAGGTCATCCGCATCCTCCGTCTCATCGTCCAGGTCCAGCATCCCCATCAGGGTCTCCTCAAGGGTGTCTATCCCGAGTCCGTGTGAGGACGAGATGCCGACTATGCGCTGGTAGCCGTAGGAGAAGTAGTTCCAGATTAGGTCCTCTCGGGTAGGGTCGTCTATCTTGTTGACCACCATGACGATCTTGTCGGTGTATGGCCTTAGGGTCTCCAGAAGCATCTGGTCCTCCGGCGTCACCTCTGTGCAGTCAAGCATGAAAAGTATGGCATCTGCGTCATCAAGCAGGGAGAGGCTCTTCTTTGACACCAGCTCGTCGAAGCCCTCAAGGTCGAGCTTGACCCCTCCGCTGTCGGTGAGGTTCACCGCATGGCCGTTGAGGATCCATTTCTCTGATATCGGGTCCCTGGTCACTCCTGGGGTCGGGTCTGTGATGGCCCTTCTCTTTCCGATGAGCCTGTTGAACAATGTCGATTTGCCGACATTGGGTCTTCCGATTATGACGATGTTCTTCATAGGGGCATATTATACCAAGTGGTAGGTATAAATCCAAGTATATGGTGACTTCATGTGATGACTGGACAAGCCCGTTCTGATAGACTGGAGCCATGGTTAAGGCGGTGTTCTTCGACTTTGACAACACTCTTTTCTCGCACCGAACGCTGAGCATCCCGCAGAGCGCAAAGGATGCCATAGGGATACTGCAATCCAAGGGGATCAAGTGCGTCCTGGCAACGGGCAGGCACATGCTTGAGCTGGAGCACTTCCCGGAGGTCTTCACCCTGAATCTGGACGGCTACGTCACAATAGACGGACAGCTCTGTCTGGACGGGGAAAGGAACATAATCTGCTCCAACGAGATCAAGGGAGTGGCTCTTGAGAATCTGGTCTCTCTTTTCAACAGGAAGGAGACTCCCACCATCCTTGTGGAGGTGGACAGGATGTACAGCAACATCCACGCTCAGAGGGATGTCGAAGGTCTGAGCTATGCCACCACGGTGGACCACCCGCTTGGAGAATACTCGGGAAAACCAATCTATCTTGGAATCGCCTACATAACACCGGAGCAGGAGCCTTGGCTTCACAACATACTGCCCAACTGCAACTTCCTTCGCTGGAGCTCTGCAGGTGTGGACATAGTGCCGGCAGGACGTGACAAGGTTGCGGGAATTGAAGGTTATCTGGAGCATTTCGGGATTCCACTTACAGACTACATGGCCTTCGGAGACGGGGACAACGATGTCGGCATGGTCAAGGCCGCGCCTATAGGCGTTGTCCTGGGAAACGGACGTGAAAGCGCGAAGTCAGTGGCAGATTATGTGACATCGGACATTGACGACAACGGAGTGTGGAACGCACTGGTGCACTACGGTCTGATTTGATTCCGTTGGACATGGTTGTGAAGTTATTGTATTGTTAATGCTATGATTGAAGATCTTCAGGACGAGATGCAGCAGGAGGAGCCTGTAAAGAAGGAGAAGCCGCACAGACGCGGCCACTTCCTGTTCCTTGCGTTCATCGTCTGGCTCGTTTACGCGACAATCCTGATCATGGTCTCGCTCCCGAAGATCGTGGTGGCCATAAGGGAGGCGAACCTTACAGAGACGATAGAGAGCCTCAAGGAGCAGCGACTGGCCTCTCAGTCCCGTGATGCGAAGCTCTGCTTCGTGATCCCGAAGTCGGACGGGAGCACAAGCTTCGTAATCTGCACGCAGAGGATCAGGAGAACCGGTGCCTCAGAGTACCATGACGTCATAGAGGGTCTTCTTGACGGCCCGAAGCAGGAGGCGTTCTCCTCCGGCGCCATCAGCTGCATATCCAAGGGAACCACGCTCATAGGGCTTACCGTGTCATCGGGAACCGCATTCGTGAACCTGTCCGAGTCATTCACCAGCTCAGGAAGCACATGGGGGCCAGGAGGGCTTGAGACAGCCTGCCAGCAGATAACAAGGACCCTCCAGGCCTTGGACACAAGCATCACCGATGTGGTGATTCTGGTCAACGGCGAAGAGCTCTCACTTTGATTCAAGTCAAGGATTCAAGGCAAGCTGAAAGGAACCCGTCCAGGTCCATGCAATGCCCGTCTTTGAGGAGTGCGAGGAACTCTGTGTTCCCCTTATGGCCCTTTATCGGGGAAACAGTGGCCTGATATATGCCAATACCCTCTGATTCGAGGTTCATATACACGTTTTCAAGAGTGGTCTTCATAAGAACGGGGTCCTCGACCACCCCGAAGAAGTTCTCCTGCCATCTGGGGACCTCGAACTGAGGCTTTATCAGTGCGACCATCCAGGTGTGCCCGACAAGGTCCAGCACATGGCTGGCTGCCCCGTTTATCGATCGGAAGGACAGGTCCGCAACCGCAGCCTGAGGCCTGGGGTCAAGGTCATCCGCCTGCAGCGTCATTATGTTCTGCTTCTCATGGACCACAACACGGCTGTCGCTTCTGATTCGGTAGTCCAGAAGGTTGAAGCCCACGTCCACGCTGTGCACCGCTCTGGCCCCGTTCTGCAGAAGGCAGTCCGTGAAGCCTCCGGTCGATGATCCTGCGTCCAGCATGACCATGTCCCTCACATCAAGGCCGAACTCCGCAAGAGCCTTCTCAAGCTTGAAGCCTCCACGGGAGACGTACTTCGGGAATGAGACCTCAACCGTGGAGTCGCCCTTGAAGAGCTGCTTCGGGTCTGTGCAGAGCTCCCCGTTGACGTATACGTTGCGGCAGAGGACCAGCGATGTGGCCTCGTCCTTTGTCATGTTGGGGTTCTGTGCTCTGAGCAGCTGGATTGCGCTTAGCTTTGCCATCTTCTATTCCAGGATGCGCTCTATGCTGACGGCCCTTCCCGTCTCCGGGTCGGACTGCACGCACACACCGTGTATCTCTGCGACCGTCTCATGGACCTGCGCCTTCAGGGGCATCTGGGTCAGCTGCCGCTTGATGGAAACTGCGGGGTCGCTTCCGATGACGCTGTCCTTGGGGCCGCACATCCCCAGATCCGTTATGTAGGCGGTCCCGTTGGGCAGGATCCTCTCATCCATCGTCTGCACGTGGATGTGGGTCCCGACAACGGCGGTCACCCTGCCGTCAAGGAAGAAGCCCAGGGCCTCCTTCTCCTCTGCGCTTTCAGCGTGGAAATCGACGAATATCGTTCTGATCTTGCCGTCAATCCGCTTGAGGATGTCATTCGCCCATTTGAAGGGGTCCTCCGTGGGCATCATGTTCATGCGCCCCTGGAGGTTCATGACGCAGACCCCGTTCTTGACCGTGTATCCGTGGCCCTGGACCAGATTGCCGTAGTTGGCGGGTCTGAGCAGGTTGCTCTGGCTGTCCAGATAGGGATAGATGTCCTCCTGCTGCCATATGTGGTTGCCGGACGTGATGACATCCACACCAATGCCGAACAGCATGTCAACCTGGCTAGGGATGATTCCGAAGCCCTTGTAGGCATTCTCCCCGTTCACCATGACGAAGTCAGCACGGTACTTCTTGATCAGAGACTGCAGTTTCAAAGAAAGAACCCTGCACCCCGGATCTCCGTAGATGTCTCCGAGCAGCAGGGTTGTGAAATTCTTGTTGGCCATCTTGGTCCTTAGCGGGCGTATTCGACTGCACGCATCTCACGGATGATGGTGACCTTGATTCTGCCCGGGTATCTGAGCTCTGCCTCTATGCGGCTGGCGATTCCCTTGGCGATCTCCTTGGCTCCCTCGTCTGTGACTGTGTCGGCGTTGACCAGGATCCTCAGCTCGCGGCCTGCCTGTATGGCGAATGCCTTGTCCACGCCCTCGAACGAGACCGCGATCTCCTCAAGGTTCTCGAGCCTCTTGATGTAGTTGTCAAGGGTCTCGCGTCTGGCACCCGGACGGGCGGCGCTGATTGCGTCGGCAATCTGGACTATGATGCTTTCGATGCAGATCGGCTCAACATCATTGTGGTGTGCCTCGATGGCATTGACGACTCTGGGCTCCTCGCCGAGGCGCTTCGCAAGCTCTGCACCAAGCTCCGCATGGTTGGCTTCGCTCTCTGAGGCGATCCCCTTTCCGATGTCGTGGAGAAGTCCGCCGCGCCTTGCGATTGCAACATCGGCTCCGACCTCAGCCGCGATCATGCCGGCTATCACGGAGACCTCACGGGAATGTGCAAGCACGTTCTGGCCGTAGCTGGTTCTGAAGAACAGCCTTCCAAGGGCTCTGACCTCCTCCTGGCTCATGTTGTGGATGCCAAGATCGAACACGACCTTGTCCCCCTCTTCGGCACAGATGCGGTTGACTTCCTTGGTGACCTTGGTGACCACTTCCTCGATGCGTGCCGGGTGGATTCTCCCATCCTGGACAAGACGCTCGAGCGAGACGCGTGCAATCTCCTTCCTGACCGGGTCAAAGCAGGAGATGACGACGGCCTCAGGCGTGTCATCGATTATGATGTCTGCTCCGGTGAGGGTCTCAAGGGCTCTGATGTTCCTTCCCTCTCTGCCGATGATCCTTCCCTTCATCTCGTCGCTTGGGAGGCTGACCGAACTGACGGTGCTCTCCGAGACGACTTCCGTTGCAAGGCGCTGGATGGTGGTGACGATGATGTCACGGGCAGTCTTGTCAGCCTTGGCGAGGGCTTCCTGCTCGATCTTGTTGATCATTGCCTGGCCATCTCTGCGGGCCTCGTTCTGCATCCTCTCAAGGAGCAGGTTCTTGGCCTCTTCGGATGACATGCTGGCGACCTTCTCGATCTCGACCTGCCACCTTGCTTCACTTTCGGCTATCTGCTTCTCGCGGTTAGCCAGCTTCGCTTCTTTATCCTGTTGTCTAGACTTGACAGCATCCAGATTCTCCTGGACCTTCTCCAAGTTCTCTTCCTTCTGGAGCAGTCTCTTCTCGTAGCGCTGGAGCTCCGACCTTCTTTCGCGGTCCTCGCGCTCCATCTGCTTCTGCTCCTTCAGGAGTGTATCTCTAGTCTCAAGCAAGAGTTCCTTGCTTTTCGCTTCGGCTTCTTTAATAGCTTCCTGGTTCAGTCTCACAGCCTGCTGCTCAACTGAGGTAAGCTTAAATTTTCCATACAGCCAGCGGCCAAGCCAGCCGATTCCAATACAACACAGACAAAGAAGGATCCATACGAGTGTATTCATACAACTCCCTCCTTAATTATCAAACAATCTTATAGGGTATAAAAATTACTGTCAAGGGAATTGAGAATTGGATGAACTTGCTCTAACCAAAGACCTTTTTCCGCTATTCAAGGATATTTTGAAGCTCAACGATGGTCTGTATTGTATATGTAGGCTTCAAATCTGAGGTGTTATTCTCGTTGTAGATATTCAACCAACAGGTATCAAGTCCAAAGTTGACACCTCCACGGATGTCGCTGTACAGGGCGTCTCCAACCACAAGGGCCTTCTTGGGGTCGAATCCGGCTATGTGGGATGCCACGTAATCGAAAAATCCCCTGTCAGGCTTGTTGATGCCTATGTCATCCGATATGAACACATCCTCTATGTAAGGAAGCAGTCCTGAGCCCTTCAGGCGCGATCTCTGGGTCACCGAGACCCCGTTCGTTATCACAAAAAGCCTGTAGCCCCTGCCCTTCAGGATCCTGCATGTCTCCATGGCGCCCTTGACGACCTGGCACCCCATGCCAAGCTGCTCGCGGTAGAACTCCTCTGTGGCCACAGGGTCGGCCTTGATGCCGATGCGCTCATAGAGGGTCTCGAAGCGCTTGTACAGGAGAACATCCTTCTCTATCCTGCCCTCCGCCAGCATGCTCCAGTACATGATGTTTATATCGTGGTACAGGGCAAGCGTCTCGTCGCTGTAAGGGACTCCGAGATGCTTGAAGGTGTTCCTTATCGACACCCTCTCGTTCTCGTCAAAGTCCAGAAGCGTGTTGTCTGCATCAAGAAGAAGGAATTCATATCTGCTCATGGGGCAATTCTCTCAAAACAAGGGGAAAGAGACAAGGGCATGGGGCAAATAAAAAACCGGAGTCATTACAACTCCGGCTTGCCCATCTGCTTTCAGTTTCTAGGGCTTTTGAAGGAAAGGACGGTCAGTCCTTCTTCTCCTTCTTCTCCTTGGCTTTCTTCTCAGGCTTTTCAGTCTTCTTGGTCAGCTCAAGGATTGCCATTTCGGCAGCATCTCCAAGACGGTTCTGTGTCTTGATGATGCGGGTGTATCCACCGTTGACGTCAGCATAAAGCGGAGCGATTTCGGTGAACAGTTTTGCTACCACTGCCTCGTCAAAGAGGATGGCAGAGGTAAGTCTGCGGTTGTGCACATTGTCAACCTTGGCTCTTGTGATCATCTTCTCGGCAAGACGCTGGATTTCCTTGGCCTTGGCCTTGGTCGTCTCGATTCTCTCATAGCGGAACAGGCTTGTGACCATGTTTCTCTTGAGGGCCTTGCGTTCTGCGTTGTTTCTGCTCAGAGCGTTGAATCCAATCCTATGCTTCATTGTTCTCTTCCTTGTTGCCCGGGACTCTGATAGAGTTCTTAAGGACACTGTAATCTGTCATTCCAAGTCCAAGGTTCCATTCCTTGAGCTTGTCCTTGATCTCGGAGAGGGACTTCTTGCCGAAGTTTCTTGTCTTGGCAATTTCCTCTTCGGTCATCTTGGTGAGGTCTCCGATTGTGCGGATGTTGGCGTTCTTCAGGCAGTTGCTTGAACGAACTGTCAGCTCCAGCTCCTCGACGGAAGTGTTGAGGATCTTGCGGACCTTCTCCTCTTCCTCATCTACCTCATCACTGCTGTTGACCATGCTCTCATCGAAATTGATGAAGATGGAAAAATGGTCCTTGGCAATCTTGGCGGCCTCTGCCAATGCATTCTCCGGAGAGATTGTGCCATCGGTCCAGATCTCGAGGTTCAGCTTGTCGTAGTCGTTTCTCTGACCTACACGGGTAGGCTCGATTGAATACTTCACGCGTGTGACCGGTGAGAAGATGGCATCGACAGGGATTGTTCCGATGACTTCGACGTAATTCTGGCTGACTTCTGCGGGGATGTAACCTCTTGCGAAATCAATCTGGACGACCATCTCGAGGTTTGTATCATCCATCATGTCGAAGATCTCGATGTCCTTGTTGATTACTTCAACGCGGTCCTTCTCGAAATCAGCGCCGGTGATTGTACCGGGGCCCTTGCACTCGAGTGAGATGGTTGCTGTCTCGACGTCCTCAGGCATGGTGAGTCTGATCTTCTTCAGGCGTGCGATGATCTCGCAGATATCCTGCTTGACGCCCGGGATTGCCTCAAACTCGCTTGAGACAAGATGGGATGTCCCATCTGCATCGAAATAGGTAAACCATACGGCAGTGATTGCATATCCCTGGATCGAGGACAGAAGAACTCTGCGAAGTGTGTTACCGATGGTGGTTCCGAAGCCTCTCTCGAACGGATAGGCGGTGAACTTACCATAGTTGGCTTCAACTTTGCTGTGCTCCATTGAAATCGATCTGGGTTTCTTGAAACCCTTCATTAGGTTCTTGCGTGCCATTGACACTCCTTTTCTTGCCCTAAGCCGCCTTTTCAGGCAGCTTCGGAAAACAAATTCTCAATGCTTATCTGGAATACAACTCAACGACCAGCTGCTCGTTGACTCCCTCAAGCTCCTTGACCTCTTCCTTTCTCGGCACTGCCAGGAACTGTCCCTTCATGTTGTCTGCATCGACAGAGAGCCAGGGGCAAACTCCGCTCTTGCTGACCTCGATGAGGCTTTCCTTGACCACAATCAGCTTCTTGCTCTGAGGAGCAATCTCGATTGTATCGCCGACCTTGAGTCTGTAGGACGGAATGTCCACACGCTTTCCGTTGACGAACACGTGGCCGTGGCTGACAAGCTGAGATGCCTGCGGGCGGCTGCATGCGAAATGCATTCTGAAGACGACGTTGTCAAGTCTGCGCTCGAGAAGACCGATCAGATTGTCACCGGTCTTGCCGTTCATTCTGTTGGCCTCGTCGAATGTGAGCTTGAACTGCTTCTCAAGCATGCAATAGATTCTCTTGAGCCTCTGCTTTGCACGAAGCATCAATGCGTAGTCTGTCGGCTTCTTTGCACGAGCCTTGGGGTCCTTGCCGGGAAGTCCGCACTCTGCAGGATTGTTCATCGGGCACTTTGCGGAAAGGCATCTGGAGCCCTTGAGGAAGAGCTTAGCTCTCTCGGCTCTGCAGTATCTGCACTTTGGTCCTGTATATCTAGCCATATTCTATCTCCTCGTCAGATTCTTCTGGTCTTTCTCGGTCTGCATCCGTTGTGCGGGATCGGAGTCACGTCACGGATTGAGCGAACCTTGAGTCCGAGATTGCCAAGGCAGCGGATAGCGGACTCACGTCCCTGACCCGGGCCCTTGACAAAGACGTTGACCTCTCTGAGACCGTAGTCCAGAGCCTTCTTCGCAGCTGTCTCACAGGTTGTCTGTGCAGCATACGGAGTTGACTTCTTGGCGCCACGGAATCCGAGACCGCCGGCACTTGACCAGGAAATGGCGTTACCGTTGAGATCGGTGATCGTCACGATGGTGTTGTTGAAAGTAGCCTGAATATAGACATTGCCTTCAAATACGGTCTTCTTGACCTTAGCTTTGCGCTTTGTAGTTGTTGCCATATTCTACTCCTTACTTCTTCTTTCCGGCGATGGTCTTCTTCTTACCCTTACGAGTACGAGCGTTGGTCTTGGTTCTCTGGCCACGGACAGGAAGTCCCTTTCTGTGTCTGAGACCGCGATAGCATCCGATATCCATCAATCTCTTAATGTTGAGGTTGACCTGTGTGCGAAGTCTTCCCTCGACGACATAGTCATTCTCAATTACCTTACGGAGCTCTGCGAGAACGTCTGCGCTAAGAGTGTTGATGCGAGCATCCGGATCAACTCCCGTCTTCTTGCAAATCTCTTCTGCCGAAGTTCTTCCGATTCCGTAGATGTATGTCAAAGCAATCTTTGTAGCCTTGTTAGGTAAATCTACACCTGCAATTCTTGCCATCAAAGGCCTCCCTAATTATTTCTGTCTCTGCTTGTGCTTCGGATTCTCGCAGACGATGCGAACAACTCCGTTTCTTCTGATAACCTTGCATTTGTCGCATATAGGTTTAACACTTGCTCTTACTTTCAT
>JAFVFA010000059.1 GCA_017475725.1 Spirochaetales bacterium | reverse complement strand
CGCCGAGCTCGCTCTCGAGCATGCGGATGTTGCCCTTGGTCTCGAACGGTTCCTTGAAAGGGGTGTGGTCAGAGAATCCCAGAACGGAGAAGCCGCCTGCCAGCGCCGAGTTGACATAGTCTATGTCCTCACCTGTTGCGTGGCGACATCTGAAGGTGTGTGTATGATAGGTCGCCGGGCCTTTGCCGAGCCCTGGGGCCTTTGTTGCGTAAGAGCTTTCCATGCCTTGGAGATTATCACAATGAATCGGATTTGGCTATCGGTATCCCGTTTTGGACACTTCTTTGATTTTTGTTGATTTAGTTGATATGTTCTGCTATCCTCCAATACAGTAGTTTAAGCAATCTTGTTTGGAGATGCAGATGGGAACCAATAGGCTTGATGGACGAACGTTCGTCCGCATGCTTGCTGGTGGGACAGAGAATCTGAGTGCACACAGCACCGAGATTGACGATCTGAACGTCTTCCCTGTCCCAGACGGTGATACAGGCAGCAACATGACCAGCACCATGTCAAAGGGTGCTGACAAATTGACGAAACTTGCAGACAATCCAACCTTAGAAGAAGTCGCCGATTCCTTCGCCTCAGGGACGGTCCTTGGAGCAAGGGGCAATTCAGGTGTGATCCTGTCTCAGATATTCATGGGCATAGGTGCCGGTCTGGCTGGATGCCGGGACGCCGGCGCCTTGGATCTTGTCAGGGCATACCAGCAGGGTGTGAGCAGATCCTATGCCGCAGTGGCGAACCCGACCGAGGGTACGATACTGACCGTATTCAGGGAGGCAACCGAGTTCGCAGCCTCCAAGGTCACCGAGAAATCCAGCATTGAGGATTTCTACCGCCATCACATCGAACAGGCCAGGGACACGCTTTCCAGAACCAAGGAGATGCTGCCCGTGCTGGCAGAGGCAGACGTGATAGACAGTGGTGGGGCAGGCTATCTGGCCATTGCGGAGGGAATGCTCCGCGCCCTTTCAGATGCGGACTATGTGCCGGAGAAGGTCCAGCCGAAGGCTTCCGGCTCCAGGGATGTCAATCTCGATGCCTTCACAAGGGACAGCGTCCTTGAGTTCGGCTATTGCACAGAGCTGCTTATTAGGCTCCAGACCAGCAAGGTTGACGTTGACAGCTTCGACACCGACGTGATCCTTGACTTCCTTGAAAGCCATGGAGGGGATTCCATCGTCTGCTTCAAGGAAGGCGATGTGGTTAAGATCCATGTCCATACGAAGGACCCGGGGCAGGTGCTCTCGGAGTGCCGCAGATACGGTGAGTTCCTTACGGTGAAGATCGAGAACATGTCCCTACAGCATGAGGAGATCCTTGTGAGGAAGGGCTCTGCCGGGCAAAGGCGGAAGCATCTGGCCGTCATAGCCATGGCACCAGGAGAGGGCATCGCAAAGGCTTTCAGGGATCTGGGGGCAGATGTGACCCTTGGCGACAATCCTTCAACCGGTGATTTCGTGGATGCCATCAACGGCATCGCAGCCGACAACTACATAATCCTTCCGAATGACAAGAATGTGGTGATGGCAGCCGAGCAGGCGTCTCATATGGTCGAGGGGGTCAGGGTCCATGTCGTACCGACCAGATCGGTCCAGGAGGGCCATGCCGTTCTGAGCATACTGACTCCCGATGTCCCTGATGTGGATGCCCTTGTTCAGGATCTGAAAGCTGAGGCCGACAATGTGACAAGCGCCTCCGTGGCCCTGGCGACAAGGGATGCCGACATCTCGGGACAGCATGTCCAGAAGGGGGATTTCATTGCCCTGTTCAGCAAGGACAACATAGTTTCCGATAGAAAAGACAAGGTCCAGGCCCTCGTTGAACTGCTTGAAGGCATTGAGGGAATGGACGATATGGAGATAGGGACCATCTTCTGCGGCAAGGATGTCACAGAGGATGAGCGGGAATCTGCGGAGGCGGCCGTGGAAGAGAGATGGCCGGATCTGCAGGTGGAATTCATAGAAGGCGGCCAGGAGGTCTACTGCTTCCTGGTCGGATTGGAGTGAGAGATGGACAGCAAGAGAATAATGATTGCAGTCGATACACAGGGCAGCGACAAAGGGCCTGCCACAATGGTCAAGGGTGCCTGCCAGGCCTTGGAGGACAACGCCAACCTGGTGGTCTGCCTTGTAGGTGACCAGAGCGTGATAGAGGAGGCTCTGAAGGAGAACAATGCCCCCATGGACAGGGTCAGGATAATCCATGCCCCTGATACCATCACGAACTACGACCACCCTGTGCAGGCTCTTCAGAGAAAGCAGGATTCGTCCCTGGTCAAGGCCCTTGCCGAGCTGAGGGATGACCCATCATGCGCAGGCCTTGTCAACGCCGGGAGCACCGGTGCGCTTCTGGTGGGTTCCATGATGTACCTGTCAAAACCGGGTGAGAGGGTCAGGCCTGCACTTGCGGCCATACTTCCCGCCGAGAAGGGTGGGTTCACTGCTGTGGTCGACACAGGAGCCAACATAGACTGCATGCCGTCCATGCTCGTCCAGTTCGCCCACCAGGGTTCACAGCTGATGAGGGACATGTACAAGATCGAGTCCCCCAGGGTCGGCCTTCTCTCGAATGGAGCGGAGGAGTCCAAGGGCAACAAGCTTGTCAAGGAGACCCACGAGCTTCTGAAGAGCGAGGAAGGGATCAACTTCGTCGGCAACATAGAGGGTACGAACGCCCTCTCCGGTGACTGCGATGTTCTGGTCTGCGACGGCTTTGCCGGGAACATGGTGCTGAAGACATCCGAGGGGATGGCCAGACGGCTGATAAAGGACATTGTGAAATACGCCAAGAGAAGCGGAAAGATGGAGTACATGGAGATTGTGGAGCACCTGATGGCCATGTACGACTTCAACTCACTGGGTGGTGGAATAGTCCTTGGTGTCTCCAAGCCTGTGATCAAGGCCCATGGCGCCGCGAACGAGGCATCCATCCGGAACACAATAAAGATGCTTATGAACATGGCGGAGAACAGAAGGGTCTTCGTCAGAGATGATGATTGAGGAACAGAAGATGGCTAAGCGCTTTGTCATGTGCACATCAACGGGTTGCATCGAGTATGCGCCTGAGAGATACCGTGAACTCGGTATCGGAATCATAAGGATCCATGTCCTCTTCCAGGGCAAGGAGTATCTCGAGGGTCTGGACCTTGACCCGGTGGACTTCTACCAGCAGCTTGAGAAGCTGGAGAACCCCAAGGACAACCTCCCGAAGACGGCCATGCCCACTGTGGAGTCCATAAGGAAGGCCTTCGATGACGCCTGTGCCGCAGGGTACGAGGAGGGGATCGTCATTGTGCTGAGCTCCTATCTGGGCGGCACCTACAACCTGATCAGACTGATCGCGGAGGACTACAAGGACAGGATGAACATCCATGTCATCGACTCGAAGATCACATGCTTCGGTGAAGGGCTCCTTGCAATCAAGGCTGCAGAGATGATCAGAAACGATGTTCCCACAGAGACTGTTCTGAAGGAAATCAACTGGATGATAGCCAGACAGGAGTTCCTTGGCATCGATGCCAAGCTTGACTACCTGATCTACAACGGCAGGCTCAAGGGCGGCAAGGCCTTCATGGGCAAGATGCTCAGCATATGTCCTGTGGTCCACTTCACCCATGATGGTGAACTCACTTCCCTGACCACCGTCAGGACTCCGAGAAAGGCTCTTGCTAAGACCTGTGAGATTCTGAAGGAGATAATCGGTGAGAGGAAGAGCGAGGACTACATCCTGTTCCACATCTACACAGGTCCGTCAATCCTCCTGCAGCTGGAGGAGATAGAGAAGGGCTACGGGATACAGTGCAATCATGAGCCGGTGATAATGTCACCGGTAAGCGGCTGCCACAACGGACCGTGGCTTGCCGCCTACGGTTATCTTCCGCTGAGAAGAGATGACGAGCCTTTGGAGTGAGGAGCGAATATGGTACAGATAGTGAAGGTAGAGACAAAGAGCCAGAGAAGGGAGTTCGTCAACTTCCCTCTTAGACTGTACAAGGGAAACCCTTACTTCGCACCGGGTCTGTACGGTGACGAGATGAAGGTCTTCACTCCGGAGAACGTCTACCACGACACCTGCGACGATGTGTTCTTCCTTGCACAGCGCGACGGGAAGACGGTCGGACGCATCCAGGGGATAATACAGAAGCAGTTCAACGAGATACACAAGGAGAGGCGCGTCCGCTTCACAAGGTTCCACTGCATAGATGACCAATAGGTCGCGACAGCCCTTTTCAAGGCCGTTGAGGATTGGGCCAAGGCCCAGGGCATGGACAGGTTTTGCGGACCTCTGGGCTACAGCGACCTTGAGAGGGAAGGCCTTCTGATAAGCGGCTTCGAGGAGCTCTCCACATTCGAGGAGGAGTACAACTACCCGTACTACCAGAAGCTCGTCGAAGGTGCAGGGTTCGAGAAGGAGGTCGATTGGGTGGAGTTCCAGCTGCGGGCACCGAAGACCCCGAATCCGATGATCTCCAAGGTTGCGCAGCGCGCCCTTGAGCTGAACCGTCTCCACGTGGTTGACCCGAACTCGATGAGCAAGAAGGAGTACATCAGCAGATACAAGGACGGCGTCTTCAACTGCGTTGACGAGTGCTATGCCAAGCTCTACGGCACAGTCCCGTTCACCGAGAAGATGAAGAAGCAGCTGATTGACCAGTTCATGATGATAGTCAACAAGAACTATCTGGTGATAGTCTGCGACGAGAACGACAAGGTCGTGTCTTTCGGTCTGTGCTTCCCGTCAATCACAAAGGCCCTGCAGAAGAGCGGTGGAAGGCTTACGCCGGCTGCGCTTCTGCGTCTTATGAAGGCGATCAGGGATCCGAAGATCATAGACCTCGGTCTTGTGGCGGTCATGCCTGAGCTGCAGGCAAGGGGTGTCAACGCCGTCATGATCGAAGGTATGATAAAGATGCTGAACTCATCCAACGTGGAGTACTGCGAGACGAACCTGAATCTGGAGGACAACCTTGCCGTCCAGTCCATGTGGAAGTATTTCGACGCCACGAACCACAAGAGAAGAAGATCTTTCGTAAAGAGCATTTGAGGAGGCTGTAGCATG
>JAFVFA010000058.1 GCA_017475725.1 Spirochaetales bacterium | reverse complement strand
TGGCCGCCCGTCATGCCGGATCTCTGACGGACAACGGCAGCATGGTCCTTGCCCTTCTGGGGCTTTCCATACCCAATTTCTGGCTTGGACTCATGCTTATTCTGGCATTCTCGCTTTACATCAAGATATTTCCGTCAGGAGGAATAGCAGGCTTCAAGAGTGTTGTTCTTCCTGCCATCACCATAGGAACCGGACTCACGGCCACCATCACAAGGACAACCAGATCCAGCATGGTGGATGTCCTGAGCCAGGATTATCTCAGGACTGCCAGGTCAAAGGGAGTTCCTGAGAGGAAGGTCATCAACAAGCATGCCCTCAAGAATGCGTTGATTCCAATCATAACCGTCTCCGGTTCACAGTTCGCCGGAACCTTGGGAGGAGCAGTCCTTACTGAAACGGTCTTCTCCTGGCCAGGGGTGGGCAGGCTCACCATTGAGGCGATCAACTTCAGAGACGTGAAGCTTGCAACCGGCAGTCTTATGATGACAACAATCTTCACCTGCCTGATAATGTTGGCAGTTGATATTCTCTATGCGTTCATAGACCCGAGGATCAAGGCCAAATACCAGAGCCACAGAATCAGGAGGGCAGTGAAATGAAGAAAAGCAAGGAAGTGGTCAAAGTAAGGCACAACCGTTCCCGTTTCGGGGAGATTGCCCATCACCTCAGCAAGAACAGGGGTGCCATGATTGGCCTTGGAATAATACTCGTGCTCTGTCTGATTGCAGCCACCGCCGATCTCTGGATCAGCTATTCGGATGACGTTGTGGCCCAGCACATCACGCAGAGACTCCAGAAGCCTAGCGGCAGACACCTCATGGGTACCGACCAGTTCGGACGTGACATCTTCTACAGACTTCTTTATGCAACCAGATACTCCATCTCCATAGGTTTCATAGCCGTATGCGTGTCGTTCGTCCTGGGTCTGATATTCGGATCTTTGGCAGGCTATTATGTCGGAAAGCCGATAGACAACATAATAATGAGGATTCTGGACATCTTCCACTCTGTCCCGACGATATTGCTAGGAGTGGTCCTGGTCAACCTGACGGGAGCCAGTGTGTTCACACTTATGCTGGCAGTAGGACTTGTTGCCATGCCAGGTATGGCAAAGAATGTAAGGGCTGCTGTCCTTACCACCTGTAACTGTGACTACGTGGAATCAGCTAGGGCAATCGGACTTCCCGAGTGGAGGATAGTGTTCTTCCATGTGCTTCCGAACTGTCTGTCCACAATCATAGTCCAGTTCACGCTTAGAATAGGAAACGCAATCATAACAGCATCGAGCTTGAGCTTCCTGGGACTGGGCGTCCCACAGCCGGCTCCGGAGTGGGGAAGCATGCTCTCCGCGGGAAGGCAGTACCTCAGGAACTCCTCATACATGACCTTGTTCCCCGGTCTGGCGATTCTCATCACCGTTCTTGCCTTCAATATGGTCGGTGACGGTGTTAGAGATGCCCTTGATCCCAAACTCAAGAGATAAGGAGAGGCGAGGCTATGAGAAGCATTACCAGAAGAAGACTATCCATGAGGAAGGTCAAGGAAGTACCCTATGACAAGGTTCTTGAGATTGAGGATCTGACGGTGTGGTTCGACCTTGAGGAGGAGACCGTCAAGGCTGTCAACGGTGTATCCTTCTCTCTTGACAGAGGGAAGACCCTAGGCCTTGTCGGTGAGACCGGTGCGGGGAAGACTACGACCGCCCTTGCAGTCATGAACCTTGTCCAGACCCCTCCCGGTGTCATAAAAAGCGGGTCAATCAGGGTCTGCGGCCACGACATCCTGTCAATGAAGCCTGGGCAGCTCGAGGTGATCAGAGGGAAGGACGTGTCGATGATCTTCCAGGATCCGATGACAAGTCTCAATCCCGTCATGACCGTTGGCGATCAGATAGCTGAGAGCATAGAGCTCCATGAGAATGTGTCCTCCGCTGAGGCCTACGAGAAGGCTGGAGACATGCTCGAGCTGGTTGGGATACCAAGGGAGAGGGCGGTTGAATATCCCCATCAGTTCTCCGGAGGTATGAGGCAGAGGGTCATCATAGCCATCGCTCTTGCATGCAACCCGAAACTTCTGATTGCAGATGAGCCAACCACAGCCCTTGATGTGACGATCCAGGCGCAGGTCATCGAGCTCATGAAGAAAC
>JAFVFA010000057.1 GCA_017475725.1 Spirochaetales bacterium | reverse complement strand
TGGACCCTGAGCAGAACACAACCTTCAGGGACCACTACCTGGACATCCCGTTCGACGTGTCCAACGTCCTTTTCATAGTGACGGCAAACACAACCGACACAATCCCCCGCCCTCTTCTTGACAGGATGGAGGTTATCAGCCTGTCCGGTTACACGTCAGACGAGAAGCTTCACATAGGAAAGAAGTACCTGGTGCCCAAGAGCCGTGCAAAGCATGGTCTCAAGAGCTCAGACATAACCTACACAGACAAGATCCTCAGGAAGATCGCCGAGGAGTATGCCAGAGAGGCAGGAGTCAGGAACTTCGAGAAGTGTCTGGACAAGATCCACAGAAAGGTTGCCATGGAGATGGTGGAGGACGAGTACAAGCGCTCAGCAATGCTCGAGGCCGGCGAGTCCGAGGAGGCCATCGCAGCAGCATCGCTGAAGAGACCTGTCCGCATTAACGACGAGAAGCTGATCAAGTATCTCGGCCAGCCAATCTTCCACGAGGACGAGGTCATCCGCGCCAACAAGGTCGGAATGTCGGTCGGCCTTGCCTGGACTTCAATGGGAGGCGATGTCCTTGCCATAGAGGCCCAGCACATACCTGGCCGCGGTGAGCTGAAGATCACAGGCCAGCTCGGAGACGTCATGCAGGAGAGCGCCAACATAGCATTCTCCTACATAAAGAGCATCTGCTCCAGCCATGGTATCGATCTGGGCTGGTTCGAGAAGAACAGCATCCATCTGCATGTGCCTGAGGGTGCGACCCCCAAGGATGGCCCTTCAGCGGGTGTCACAATGGCCACAGCCATCTACTCACTGGTCACGGACCAGGTGATGGCGCCTGACATGGCAATGACCGGAGAGCTTTCGCTCCTTGGAAAGGTCATGCCCATCGGAGGCCTCAAGGAGAAGGTCCTGGCAGCCAGAAGGAACCTGGTCAAGACCATCCTGATTCCGAAGTTCAACAAGAGGGATCTGGACAAGCTAGAGGACAACGTGAAGGAAGGCATCACCTTCCACCTTGTCGGGGACATGGAGGAGGTTCTGGCCTACGCCTTCCCTGAAGACAAGCATCCTTTGGGTTCCGGCTGTGCTGTCCCAACCGCCCCTGTCATGTCACCTGAGGAGAAGATCGCAGCCGCAGTTGCAAAGGCCGTTGCAGAGGCCATGAAAGGCGCTTCGAACTGAAATGCATCTATTTGACAGAGGGTCTCTTGATTGAGACCCTCTATTTGTTTTCATCCGATGTCATGACCAAAGACCTCCCATTCCGTCAAAGCCGGAAATGCTGAAGGGTCATCGCTCTTGATCATACGTTCAAGTCGTATCCATGAAATGATGTGGCGACCGGTCTCTATGAATTGTCGGTCTCCCCTTTTCTCCAAATCGAATGATATCTCCGATCCGTCGCTCATGACAGCATGACCGAACACCCAATAGGCATCATGCGGAAAATCAGCCCTTAACGTAAGAGCCATGCCATCAATCTCGACATCCCTGCCGAAATCAATACGGCACCAGGCATCCTCTCTGGCACCTATTCCCCAGCTTTGGAATGGCCATTCACCATGAAAAGAATTGAACCGCATCCCATCGATCACATTCCTGGCAGCAAAGCAACTCTCATTTCTGGTCTCCACATTCGCAGTGCAATGGGGATAGAAGTCAGTGTCACCTCTAAGGTCTGCAGGATTAAGGGCTATGTTCCTGCGCTCTTTGGTCTCCTCCTTTCCGAGGATTCTCGCAGTCACAGTATGGCGCCCCACTTCGAAAGTCCCAGGGGCATATGCAAGTCGGTGCTCTCCGTAAGGGACAACCCACGTCATTCTGCCATCCGGAAGGAACACCTCACCAGGCAGCATGCCATTGTCCATCTGAACCACAAGGTTATGGTGATCACTTTCAATTACTATTCTCGATTCCTCATCATATTCAACATCAGCGCAAAGCATCACCTCTTCGGAAGACTCCGAGAATGCTCTGATTGAACCTGTTCCATCAATGACCTTAATTCTTACCACAATGTCTCCTAGATCAGATCAACTGCACATCCATCAATCGAGAGAACTCCATCTTTGTATTCGACCTCGGGTTTGCAATCCATGATTGATGGCATCCCATCTCGGAAAAGACCTGCACCGACAAGAGTGACAAGTTCAAGCTCCTCGCCTCTCCTGCAAGAGGATGAGATGACAGGTGTGATCTGGGTACTGAACATCAGATTCGTGTTCGGCATCGGATAGATGAAAGATACAAAATCACCACCTGAAATGGAGTCAATGGCACTAATTCCCCAGTCAGTTTCGATCTTCAGACCATTATCTTGGTCAAATTTGCTTATCCTTTCCTTCTTGTAGACATCATAGTCATTGTAGCGCATTATGCCGAACCCACCCTCTCGGAGCCATAGGTTCCTACCGGCTTTCACCTTATGGACTCTGACATGCCAATCACCGGATGGGATTATCCAAGTCTCAATCTCAACATCATCGAATGGTTTCCACCTGGAGTACAGCTGTTCATCTGTGGATCTGGTCTCCTCCGGTCTTCTCCTGGGTCTCCAGTAGTCATCACACTCAGAGACAAGAAGCATATTGTCCACACTCACCTTCTCAATGGTGTATGGACCTATGGACACTGAGAATCCGAAATCTGTACTGTAGGCGAATTTTGAGTATTTCTCCGCCGCATTGTTCATTTCGAATGCAGGATACTGCCCTGCTGAAAGCATCGTGACATTCCCCTGTCTGGAATGCTGTATGATGCTGCAAAGTGCAGGCATGTGTGTGTTTCCGGGACCAATGGGAAGTTCCTTCTCCTCACTTGTCCAGAAAGGATGGTCCTCTCCGAGAGCAAGGACCAGAAAGGTCTTCAAACCCCAGTATGGTGAACCAGGTGCATTGTATTCATCGGCCACCACAAGGGAGGGATATGTATATCCAATTGTCAGCATACCTGCATTGTCCAGTATCGGCTTGGAGAACCAGAAACGCAGATTCCTGAGGACTATGCCTTTCATGACGCCCCAAGGAAGGACCTCAAGTCCGGCAAATGCGCAGGCAGAGAAGAAGCAGGATGCAGCGAATCTGTATGTTTGGCTGCGGCCGAAAGGAATGGAGGCGCCATTGTCGGAGAACCATGTCGCGAACTGTCGTCCAAACTGAGAGACACGGTCTTTGTATGTTCTGCAACGCTCAGGATCCAGATCCTTCATGTATTTGTAATAGACCAGGCAATAGAACTGAATCCCGAACGGGTTGTAGTAGTCAAATGGCACATCATCCTTGTACCAGCCATCTGAAACATAGAGACTGTCTATGAATTCAAGATCCTCATCCATCTGATTCTTGTCATAATCCCTTCCTAGCAGCATTGCAGCCATGTTCACAAGGATGCGGAAAAAATGCCAGTTGTTGTTGCTTATTCTCTTGCCATTGCAGGAGCAGAGCCAATTCACAAGTGAGGTCTTCTGGGACTCCGTCAGAGGGTCCCAATATGTCTCCGGGCAAAGCAGCAGAGCGAGACTCATTGCAGCCATCTCCACTATGCGCTGATCACCATCACCTACTGGCCCCCAGAACTCAGTACTGGCTGGGTCTACACCGGATATGAATCCTCTGGCATGCTGCTTTGTACCATCCCAGCTGTATCCTCCGTGGACAAGTGGCGCAATTCCCCAGAGAAGCCTGCTCCAGCCTTCGAACAGGTTGACCTTGTTCGGATAGTGGGCGGAGGACTTGCCCACATCAAGACCAGCGCCTTCCTTCGTTATATGCGGAATGCAGCTGTCCAACAACTCCACGAGACATCGGGCAACATCATCCCTAGTGCGAAGTGCATTATTCTTCAGATAATAGATGTCCTTCATCTTTCCTCCATGCTCACCAGAAAATGGATGTGAATCCAAGAAGCCTCATAAGGCATTCAACGAAGAAGTAATCACCCCATGTAGAGAACTCATCGACTCCATTGCCTGCAGGCTTGCTGTAGACACTGTGCTCCAGAATGCCGCATCCGGGAACGCAGTCTCTGTTCACATAGCCATTGCACAGAGAAACCATGATTCTCAGTGCCTCGCTTTTGTACCTTGATCTGTCTGAATCGTTCACAGGGAGAAGATCTGAAAGCTCCAGAAGCCCACATGCAGCTATGGCTGCAGCGGAACTGTCCCTTTCCTCCTCACCGGATGTAAACGCCAGATCCCAATAGCACACCCCGTCGGAAGGAAGATGGTTCAGGAAATAGTCTGCGAGTCTCTTGGCATCAATGAGAATGGAATCGTCATTCACATACTTGTAGTTCAGTGAGAGTCCATAGATTCCCCAAGCCTGACCTCTGGCCCAGCAAGAATCATCACTGTAGCCCTGGGCTGTCTTGCCATACAGCGCTTCACCTGATTCTGTGTTGAAGTAGTAAGTGTGGTAGGTCGTGTCATCGTCACGGATGATATGACTCTGTGTGTTCTTCAGGTGTCTTTCGGCAGCCTCATGGTACGCCCTGTTTCCCGTCTTTTCACTGACCCAGAACAGGAATGTTATGTTCATGAGACAATCGATGATCATACGTCCTTTCTCATTCGGATTGTCCAGGTCACCCCAAGCCTGTATTATACCTGCCTTTGAACAGTACCTCTCCATCAGGAGATCAGCTGCCTTTATACAGACATCCAAAGCTTCAGGGCTCCCTGTCAGCAGATACTGGGCTTTACATGAAAGGGTGTAAAGAAAGCCCAGATCATGGGTATTGGTTGATATTCTCTGGTCAATTCTCCTCTTGAAGTCATTGAGCTTGCTTGCAGCACAATCACGGAAAAGACCATCTCCTGTATATCTGTAGCATTGCCAGAGAAGGCCGTTCCAGAATGATGAGGTCCATTCAGTGTTATCCATTTTCGGGAATATTCCTTCAACACTTGCTGGTGCAGGGTAGAGATCCCCGTAGTAATCTATGTTTTGCTGTACTATCTTCACAGCCTGTTCAAGAGCTCTTCTGAAGACATCATCATTTTTTCCTGACACTGATTCTAACCTCCACGATTTCATTGGCTTTGAGGTGGTATTCCACAGGCATGTATATGAACCCGCCGACAGGATTGAATGCGGTTCTGGATTTACCGGGCCCAAGGACATCAATACTGCTCTCCGCATCCGATTCGACTATAAGATCACATGAGTCATCTCCAATTACGGTGATGGAGTTTGCATCGGCGTTGAACAGCCCATTTCTGGAGACAACAGGTAACTTGAGAGTCGAATCCTCAGCACAACAGGCCCTGATCGTGACCCCTTCACTGCAGATATCATATTCGAGTGCAAACGTGGCAGAAGTCCTTTCACCATCAAGGTCAGCCATATTTCCGCTGACTCTAACACGCGTTACACCATCTTTTTCTTCATGTTCAAGTGTGGCCAAGCCATCGTTTATATTGCTGATCTCTTCATTACTGCCATCAGAAAGAACAATTCTCATGGAGTCACACTCAAACGGGTACACCTTTGGAATCTGCATGTTTGCAGGTTCATGGAGGGAATACCTGACCATAGTGGCGGCAAGTATGGGTCCAAAGCCTCTGTTCCACAGGAAGGTCATGCAACCGCCACCGGAGTTTGACCCCTGGCAGTAAGGATAGTCGACTGTAGAGATGCTGGCCTTCCAGTCTTTTGCAGCAACCATGACAAGGTTTCCCCTCTGGTATGTACGTGTAACAGTCTCATCATCAAGCTCAAGTCCAAGACCACCTTCCGGGCAATGCCCCATGGCAAGCATCAGCGCCAAGCCCTTTGAATGGCAGAAGGTATGATGGACACATGCAGGCTCACCCTCATCTGCAAACATCGGACCTCCAAGGAGCAAAGAATCATCGGTGCACTTCTCGTACATGAGGAAATTCCTGTAGGCGACCTCTCCGAAAACCGGGTCCACGTCATCGAACAGACCATAGCAGAGTTGACAACCATCGCTTGTCCTGCTTCCCCAGTATGACCATTTGGCGTTTCTGGAACCCCAGCTGTTATTCCAACCTCCATCCGGAACAAAGAACGGAAGATGTGCATACAGACATCTTATGACAGCCTGCCTGACATCCTGGTCTCCTGTGTTCAGACTGTACAGAGCCATCGCTACAAGGGATTCCTCAACGTTGTAGCCTATGTCTATTCCCTGGCACCCCTTCTCCGTTTCAAGGAGACTCGGATTCCCCTCGCCGAAGATCAATCCATCATCATTGATGAATGAGAGCATCTCATGCATCATTCTGTGAGCCTTCTCAGAATACTTCCTGCAATCCAGAAGCTTGGCGCAGATTGCAAGTGCGGCAGCTGTTGAGATCGGGTAGTTGACATTGGGATTCAATGTGTCGATCAGATGGTACAGGCACTCAGCGGACCTTCCCAACCGATCCATCCATTTCTCACGTGTCTTGCTGTCCAGGAGATCACCGAAAAGGGATAGTGTTTCAGCAAGCGAGATGACTGAGAAAACGGTGATGCCTCGCCAATCATTGTTGCTGTCGTTCACGTAGCTGTCATCAGCTCTGACGATATTGAACTCAGACCAGTCGAACAGCTCTTTTGCGCTCTCAATGTATTTTCTGTCACCTGTGGCTTTCGCAACATACATCAGAGGAAGGACTGCATCACCGCTTCTGCCATGTATCTTTGCGCATGCAGGACACATGAAACCCCCTCTGAAAAACCTTTCCATGGTAGGAGGGCACTGTAGGGTTATCAGCCTGTCGACCCATCTCTTCAGAAGACGAAAGTATCTGTTGTCATTGTTCATCTGTTCAACCCTTTATACCTGAGCTCATCAGTCCGACCTTCACATGCTTGTTCCCGAATATGAAAACCAGCAGAAGAGGAATGATGCTGAGCAGAACCGCAGCACAGATCTGACTGTATTCCCTGAACAGGTCATTCGAGAACTTGCTCATGCCCAACGTCACTGTCTTCATCTTCTCAGTCGACACAATCAGCATGGGCCAGAAGAACTCGTTCCATGACCATGTGCACTTTATGACGATGAAGGTGACTATCGGACCGGTTATGAGAGGGATTATTATGTGGAAGAATATCCACAGTTCTGATGCACCATCTATTCTTCCAGCCTCCATGTAGGAATCAGGGATATTCTCGATTGACTCCTTCAGCAAAAAGGTTCCGAAAGCGGACATGCATCCCGGGATCATCATTCCCACATATGTATTTGTAAGATGAAGTTTGTTAACCACCATGTACAGAGGTATTGAAATCATCTCCATCGGCACCATTATCAGCCCTAGGAACATGTAGAAGATGATGCCCTTCCCCGGGAAGTCATACTTGGCAAATCCGAATCCTGACGTCAGGCCAAGGAAAAGGGCTGGAATCAGAGAGAAGAAGGTCACTATAAGTGAATTGATTATGAATCTGTAGAACGGAATGCCGTTCAACTGTGAGGCAGTCCCCCAGAACACATCCTTGAGGTTCCTGAAATTCAGGAAGCTGTCGGGGAATATCCTGTGGAAAAGCGTTCTGTTCGGTATGTCTGTTATCTCTAGAGGCGTCTTGAAACTGGTCAGGACAATCATGATGAACGGGATCATGATGAAAATCAGGAACAGAACGAGAAGCACCCACTCCATTATGCGGAACAGCTTATCTGAAACATTGTTTGCAACCATCAGTACTCAACCTTCCTTCTCACTGTCATCTGCTGTATGAAGCTGACGATGAACATCACAAGAAGCATCAGCACGGTCAATGCGGAAGCTATACCATAGTTATTGACGAAAAGGTCTTTGATCAGATAGATCATCAGCGTCCTTGTGGCACCACCCGGACCACCACCTGTTGATGTGTATATCTGGTCGAATGCCCTGAAGGCGAATATGGTCTCAAGAGTGAACACCAGCAGCAGTTGAGAGTTTATCAGAGGCAGGGTTATGGAGAAGAAACGTCTGAAAGGTCCAACACCATCAAGGTCAGCCACCTCATACAACTCCTTAGGGACATTCTGCATTCCTCCAAGAAGGATCATGATCCCGAATGGCGCTCTGACCCATATTGTGATGAACAGCGTGGAAGGGAGAGCACTCTTCGGACCTCTGAGCCAAAGGGGCTTTCCTCCAACTCCAATGAAATGGAGGAAGGAATTGACAAGACCGAGATTCGGGTCAAGAAGCCAATCCCAGACTATTCCGGCACAGACCATTGAGACCATAAATGGTAGGAATGAAACTGTTGTGAAGAATCTATTTGCACGACCATTCAGCCGAGAGATTGCATTTGCAAAGAAAAGGTCAAATACCATGATGACAGGCAGACTCATGGCAACGAATCTTAGCGTGATGATCACTGAACTCTTGAATGCATCACGTTGAAACAGATTCACGAAGTTCTTGGCACCAACGAATTCTCTGGTACCCAGAAGGAGGTTCGTCTTGCTTACCGAATTCACAAAGCATAGAAGCAGTGGATAGAAGAAGAAAACCAGGAAGAAGATCAATGACGGGAATATGAACATGAATCCCGTTAGTTTCAGTTTATTGTTTGCTTTCATACCAACATCCATTATTGAACTGGTGGCTGCAGGAAGCAGCCACCAGGATGGATTTGAATCAGTTCTGCGCGAGCAGCTGGTCAATCTGTGCGGCCAGGTTGTCACGCTCGGCCTTGATATCGATCTTCTCAGTGTTGAGGAC
>JAFVFA010000056.1 GCA_017475725.1 Spirochaetales bacterium | reverse complement strand
GAGCTTCAGCAGAAGGTCGATGCCGAGCTGAAGTCGATATCGGATCTGCGCATGATGCAGAACGACATATCAAAGAAGGTCGCCGAGTACAACGACTGACCATTTAAGCGGAATAATAGTGGAAAACAGATATAACATACGGATTTGGAGTATCAAATGGAAAAGTTCAACAGTTTCCTAGAGAGCACGGGCTGCAGGCTGATATCGGTTGTGGCCATGGCCGTCTTCGGGTATCTGATAGTCGGCCAGATCATCAAGCAGATGAAGATAGGTCTTCTTTCCAGCAAGATCGACAACTCGCTTGTCAACTTCATCCTGACCTTCGTACGCTTCATGCTGCTGCTGGCCCTGGTGCTGGTCTGCCTGGCCAACATGGGCATTCCGCTTGACGGGGTTGTGGGAGCGATCTCCGCCGCCACACTGGCCATCGGACTTGCCTTGAAGGACATCCTGAGCTCGGTTGCCAACGGCATCATGCTTGTGATCAACTGCCCGTTCAAGGAGAACGACTACGTGGAGATAGGTGGCGTGGGCGGATCCGTCGTTGAAGTCAAGCTTATGCACACGGTGCTGAACACCCCTGACAACAAGATGGTCATGATCCCCAACTCGCAGGTCTATTCGGCATCCATCGTCAACTATTCCAAGAACGAGACCAGAAGGATGGACCTGAAGGTGGGCATAGACTACTCGGAGAACCCGGAGAAGGTCAGGGACATCCTGCTGGATGTGGCCAAGAGGCACCCGATGGTCTACACGGAGCCGGCGCCGCAGGTACGCTACAGCTATGGGGATGCGTCCTCCATTAGCTTCAACGTCCGCGTCTGGTGCAGGAACTCGGACTACTGGACCGTGAAGTGGGACCTTGACGAGCAGCTGACCAGGACGCTGATCGACAAGGGCATCTCGATACCGTTCCCGCAGGTGACGGTGAGCTACAGAAAGGAGGCCTCAAAATGAGTACACAGGAACTTCTCAGCAGCTCAAGCTTCCTTGACATGGTGATCACAATCTGCGTGTGGGCTGCCATTTTCATCTTCGTCAAATGGCTCTCATACAGGGCCGGTGTCGGGCACCTTCTTAAGACCGCTGTCAAGAAGTCCGCCACTCTCAGGAAAAGCGTCCTGCAGCTTAGATACGTCTGCACCTCGAAGAACGCAAGCAGCAATCTGGCAAAGGCTGTCAGGGTCTTCCACAGGGTCCTGAGAAGGGAGAAGGCGGTATCCAAGGTGCTTACCAGCTACCTGTTCGATGACAGGGGCGACATGGATGTGTCGGACGCCAAGAAGATGCTGGATGCCATTCCGGACATCTGCCGCGATGTCCTTGTGAAGCTCTCCGAGTCCGAGGACCCTAACGTGACCGGAAGATTCGACGAGATGGATCTGAACCTCAAGCAAGCAGTTGAACTTATAAGGAAGGCTGACCGAATCGATCTGAAGAAGAGGATACTCAAGATATGAAGAGAATAGTTGCACTGGTGCTGGCATTGGCCATGGCATTCCCTCTGATGGCGTCCGTGACGAACGGGACGCGCGGGCTCAGAACAGCCTCCACTGAGCATTTCGACATAATCTATCAGGAGAAGAGCAAGGAGACCGCGGCCCTTCTCTACAACAACTGCGAGGACCTGTACGCCTCTCTGGTTGAGTTCTTCGGCTTCGACCCGAAGATGCACATCCCTGTGACGGTGACAGGCGAGTACAAGACGCTGAACGCCTACTACACGGCCACTCCGGCGAACAGGATCGTCATGTTCGACACCGTTTCGGAGGACGGGCAGCTCTCCGTCTTCCCGCAGACGATTCTGGACATCTTCAGACATGAGCTGACGCACGCCTTCCAGTTCAACATGAGAGGGCCGTTCATCAACTTCCTGTCAAAGGTCTTCGGAGACATCGTTTCCATCTCGCCGTTCATCTACATGACGCCGAGCCTCTCCGAGGGTGGTGCGGTCCTGTCCGAGAGCACAGGCGGCTACGGAAGGCTCAACGACAGCTATGCCATGCAGATAGTCAAGCAGGCCAAGATCGAGGGGCTGTTCCCGAACTACATAGAGGTCGCGGGATCCAGGGACACCTATCCCGGCGGACTTCTGTACTACAACTTCGCAGCCTGCTTCCTCCAGTACCTTGCGGACAACTACGGGCTTGAGAACATAGCAAGCCTCTGGCCCAGGATGGGCAAGCCAGGTTTCTTCGAGAGTCTGAACCACATGTACAAGGAGAGGACAGGAAAGGGCATAAAGGAGCTCTGGAACGACTTCTACGAATCCGTGGAGATCCCTGAGACCATTGAGGCGGACGCCGTCAAGAAGGGAACGTTCGCAAGTCCTGTGCTGGCATCAGACGGAAGCATCTACATCTACGAGGGTTCGACCGGCAACGTGGCCAGACTGGTGGAGGGGAAGAACGGTAGCCTGAAGACAGAGAAAGTCTTCTACAATCCGACCAACGAGATCAATCTGAGCATCTCCTCTGACGGCACCAGAATCCTGATACCATCAATTCAGGAGTTCTCGGCATCTGTCAGGCTTTTCGACATCTCAAAGGGCTCGAAGCTTGTTGAGACCTTCAAACCGGAGGAGGATGACGCCACATTCAGATCCGGCTGCTTCGTGACGGTCGACGGGGTGGAGTACATTCTGCTTGCCATGAACAAGGGACAGAGGAACTCCTTCATCCTCTATG
>JAFVFA010000055.1 GCA_017475725.1 Spirochaetales bacterium | reverse complement strand
TCATAGATGCAGGCCGTCATGCCCCCAGCGGAGGAAACAACCAGAGCACCCATTTCTTCGTTGTCATGAACAGGAAGGTTCTGGACGAGCTTGCAGCCCTGGTCAAGCAGGAGTTCTCCAAGATGGACGTCACAGACGGCATGTACCGCTCGATGGCAAGGGCAATAGAGAGGTCCAAGACTGAGGACTATGCCTTCCATTACAATGCACCAGTGCTCATCATCGTTGCAAACAAAGTGGGATACGGCAATGCCATGGCGGACTGCGCATGTGCACTTGAGAACATGATGATCATGTGCAACGGCCTTGATCTGGGAAGCTGCTGGATCAACCAGCTCAAGTGGCTGAACGAGAACCCTGTGCTTCTCCAGTACATGAGGGACCTGGGCATGGCTGATGACGAGCGCGTCTTCGGTGCCCTTGCGATAGGCTATCCGGACACAGAGACAGGTCTGCCGAACAGAGAGCCGCTCCCAAGGAAGGGAAACCCGGTCACTGTCATAGAATAACACTAATACAACCTCAGGTTGAGCGGAAATACAACCAATGGTATCATAGGGACAACCATTGGTAAGTTCATTTCGGCTGCTCGATTGGATAGCTTTAAGTCAGGAGGTTCGAAATGACAGAGACGTTCGGACAGAGATTTTCAAGACTTAGGAAGGCCAAGGGCCTGACGCAGGATGACGTTGCAATGAGAGTGAACGTCAGTTCGCAGGCTGTATCAAAGTGGGAGAATGACATTAACATGCCTGACATAGGCATACTGCTCAATCTTGGCGAGATGCTGGATGTGAGCACGGACGAGCTTCTCGGGAAGGAGGTCCATGCTGTGACCAAGTTCGAGCCTGATACGGTGAAGACTGATTTCGGCAAACTAATGCTTAAGGTCATAATCGATTCCGAGGGAGACAAAGTGAGGGTCAATCTTCCACTTCAGATAGTGAAGATCGCCATCGATGCAGGCATGCAGCCATCGATCTCGGGATCAGGGAAGACCGCAGATGTGATATCATCCATAGATTGGAAACAGGTCCTGGCAATGGTTGAGCAGGGGCTTCTGGGGGAGATCGTCACAATCGACTCAAAGGAAGGTGACCGTGTGAGGGTCCTTGTGGAATGAGGATACGGATCAATGAACCTAAGGAGAACGGGAGCAGGAGATTCAGATTGAACCTGCCCGTTCCCCTTGGTCTGCTGAACCTGCCCCTGACATGGAGGTTCCTTCCCCCGGAGCAGAAGCAGTACCAACCCATTGCAAAGGCCCTGGTCAAGGCGCTGAAGGAATACAGGAAAGAGAACGGCTCATGGAATCTGGTCGAGGTCCATACCCATGACAATCAGGACATCATCATCCGCATATGACCCTCTTTCCTGAAAAGATGCTATAATCAGCGGCATGGACATATATGAAGCCAACAGCATCGCATGGGACGAGGAGGTCCGAAGAAGGAACTTCTGGTCACGCCAAGTCTCAGACTCAAGCATAGACAAGGCAAAGGAAGGCAGACCTGATGTGTGGATCACCCCGTTCAGGATGGTACCCCAGGATTGGCTTGACCCGATCCGTGGGAAAAAGGTTCTTAACCTCTGCGGAGGCGGAGGTCAGCAGACGCCGGTCCTGGCTGCTTACGGTTGCGATGTGACAACTGTAGACAACTCAGCCTCACAGATAGAACAAGACAAACTTGCTCTGGAAAAACATGGTCTGAAAGCTAAGCTCATAAAAGAAAATGTGCTTGATATTGCTTTTTCAGACCATAGTTTCGATTATGTTGTCATGCCTCAGGCCTTGAACTTCATTGATGATATTATGGGGCTGTACCGCCTTGTCAGGAGACTGATCGCAGACGGCGGGCACTTCATGTTCGGCATTGCAAACCCGATACTCTATGCCTTTGACGACATGGTCCAGGAGAGAAGGCTCAGGATCAAGTACACCATCCCCTTCGCGGATACGGTCTCCCTTTCAAGGAAGGAGCTTGAGCGTCGGTTGGCAAAGAAGGACACAGTGGAGTTTTCACACACCCTGGAGTCCATTCTGGGCGGCCTTGTGGAAAGCGGCTTTGTGATGGATGGCTTCTATACGGACGAGTGCGGTAGCGAACTTACTGACTCGTTCGTGCATGACTCGCATCTGGCCATAAGGGCAAAGGCTATCTGACGTTCCCGTCCACTCGGAACTCACGCCACACATTCTCGAAGAAGCCATCCTCTTCCGGTATAGGCCTGACGCGTCTCCATTTGAATGTGCACTCCCCATTTCTGAAGGTCATCTCCTGGATCATGGAATCCAGTCTACCGTCATCCACCTGGAAGGTGAACGTATCAGGGAGCATATTGTAAGGACGGCTTCCCTTCTCGTCGTGATACAGAGCCGATCCTCGGCTAAGTCCTCCGTGACCTGCATAGTCGAGCATGCTTAGGGCATAGCACTTTTGGGATATCAATGTGTCCCTGAGTCTGAACACACGTTTGAGCTCCGTCTTGTCAGCATACCTTACAATCCCTTCAAAGCCCTTGAGGATGTCATCGATCCTGGCAGCGAATGCCCTTATGGATTCCATATCCCTGATTGCCCCGCAATCCCGGCTCATCAGTGCAGTGACATCGGCCCTGATCTGATCCACATTGCTCTCTGCGGACCTTGTGCCATAGGCGATCCCGTTCATCTGACTCACTGCAGCAGACAGGATCCCATTGTATGCATCCATGTCCACAACTCGGTCTCTGCATTTTGCCGCAATGTACTGCGCGCATCTTGTGGAACCCACCTGCCCTGCATTCAGTGCAGACCCTCCCGGCCTGTAGACGCCGTGGCTACCGGCAACCTCTCCGGCGGCGAAGAACCCTTCCAGGTTGCTTTGCCACCAGCAGTCCACATCAAGACCTCCGTTGTTGTGCTGGGCGCACAGGGAGATTCTGAGCCTCTCTTCCGTCAGGTCCACCCCTTTGTCCCTGTAGAAGTCTATGGCAGGCTGATTCATGGTCCGAAGTCGCTCAATAGGCGTTTTTCTCAGGGCATCTGCCCTCTTCAGGTATTCATATGCCTCACGGTACAGCTTTGAAAGATCGAAGTCCCCATTGCACGGATCCTTTGTGAAATCAAGGTAGACAGCTCTACCCTTGCAGGTCTCAAGGTAGACAAGGATGTCAATGATTGAGCTCCCGCCGGCGACTTTCCTTACATCGAACGGCCACTGGTATCCTTTAAGGAAGACCTTGGAAAGCATCTCCTCCGGTGTCTTGAAGAAGTCCATGAGGAACTCTCGCTCATCTCCACCGGATGCATCCGTGGAGACGAATCTGGGCAGTGCCTGCATGTAGGTTCCGCTCACGTTCCATCTTGGTCTGACGGAGGCCAGACCGAACTGCCATTCAGTCAGGTTGCGCCCCTTGACGCCGGCCTCGAAGGCAAGTCCGGAGGCACCGCTCTGGCTTTCGGGGTAGACGCTGTTTGCATACATCCCGGAAGGCCCTCCGGTGGCGTAGACGACATTCTGCGCCCGGATGGCCACATAGTGGGGCCTTTCATCCCCATTGCCGTTGTCAAGGCAGAGAAGCCCATAGCACCTTCTGCCGTCTGAGAGGACCTTTATCACCTGCAGAAGATCCCTGAATGGCACGCCAAGCTGTCTGGACTCGTTCTCAAGGGCCCTTGTCATCTCCCTGGACGTGTAGGGTCCAATGGATGTGGCGCGGGATCTTGGGTCATGGTCCGTCTTGTAGCCCACGTATTCACCGTACCTGTTCGTCGGGAACGGAAGCCCAAGGTAGGCGAGATGGAGAAAACACCCGGCGCTCAGGGCGGCTTCACACAGGGCTATGTCACCATCTACCGCCTTGCCGTCGAAGAGTGTCCTTGCCATGGTCATGACGCTGTCAGGGTCCTCTCCGCACAGTGTGAGCTTGTAATAGGTCTGCTTGTCGCTTCCCGTGTTGCGGCTGGTCCCGCCCAGGCGGTTCTCGCTTATCAGAAGGATGTCATCCTGGCCAAGGCGCTTCAGAGTGTTTGCGGCATTGTAGCCGGCGGCCCCCGTTCCCACTATGACCGTGTTGACGCTTATCTGCTCAAGGCTGAAACTCTCTGTCCCCATGGCGATTCCCCTACAGTCTTCGGATGTGGAAACCTCCATCGACATCGATGTAGTTCCCCGTTGTGTACATGAACTTGTCGGAGGCAAGAGCACTGACCGCATTGGCCACGTCCTCCGGTGTGCCCCAGCGAGCGATGGGGAACTCCCCCTTCTCTATCAGGGCATCGTACTTGGCCTTCACGGTGCTGGTCATGTCTGTTGCAATCACACCCGGTCTGACCTCATGGACAAGTATGCCCTCACGTGCAAGACGGTCGGCATAGAGCATGGTCAGGGCGGATATCCCTGCCTTGGAGACGCAGTACTCACCCCTGTTGGTGGAGGAAACCACAGACGAGCATGAGGAGATGTTTATGATGACGCCCTTCCTTCCGTCCAGCGGGTCCTGGCTTATCATCTGATTGGCAACGGCCTGGGTAAGGAACATGTTGCCCTTTGTGTTGATGCCCACGACCCTGTCGAAACTCTCCTCTGTCATCTCAAGCAGGTCCGCCCTCTGCAGGGGCGCGACACCTGCGTTGTTGACCAGTATATCGATCCTTCCGAACATGCTGACTGCTTCTCTGACTATCCGGAGTCTGTCATCATGGTCGGCTATGTTCGCCTGGACGTATCCGGTGGTTATACCCAGATTCTCAAGTGCCCCTATGGCCTCGGAGTTCTTCTCCTTTGATCCGGTGGCCACCAGCACGACATTGCAGCCGTCTAGACCAAGTTGCTTTGCAATTGCATATCCTATTCCGCGACTTGCGCCGGTTATTATTGCAGTTCTCTTCATAACCAGACCCTTTTTCATGTCAAACTCTATGCTCGCGTTCAACGGCCTCGGCGTTGAACTTCCTGTACAGCGGCATGTAGACCGCACTGTTTCTGACGACGCATCCTGTGGTTCCGTGGTCCCTCATTATCTGGGTGCAGAGGCTGCAGGTTACGCAGCATTTGCCGGGGTCCATGTGACCGTTCTCAAGAGTGTCCTTCGGGGCATCGGGATAGGCGAAGCTCTCACGTCCAAGTCCGACGAAGTCGCATCTTCCTGCATTGATGTTGTAGGCAGCGGCATTGGGAAGGAACTGTCTCAGCCATGTGTAGCCGTTTCCTATCACAGGCACATCGCCTGCAGCCTTCTTGACCACCTCTGTAAGGTGGAAGAGACGGTTGATGCTCTCAAGAGGATGCTCCTCCGGTGTCGGGATCCCGTAGCTTGACTTGTCGAAGGGCCTTGTGACCTGGGGGTAGATGTAATATGGGTTTCCGCCCGAGTTCGACAGAAGACCGACACCAGCCTCGACCATCTCACGCACAAGTCTGACAGGTTCTGAAGGATCGAATGTCCACATGTCATCCCTGGCGCTCCCGAAACCATACGGATACGGATGGGCATCGAAGACGTTGAAACGGCTGGCGACTATGAAATCATCACCAAGGGCCTTCCTGACCGCCCTGATGGAGTCGAGCAGAAGTCTGCTTCTGTTCTCGAACGATCCGCCGTACCTACCCGGTCTTGTATGTGAGGCCAGAAGCTCGTTCATCAGGTATCTGTGGCAGGCCTTGATGTCAACACCGTCAAAACCGGCCTCCTTGGCAAGCATAGCACTTATGACGTAGCGCTCGGGAAGACTGTCCAGATACTCGTCCGATGCTATTGTCTCATTGCCCTTGTCCAGATAGGGGTCATGCTGCGGGACTATGGGACGGGTCCTGTGGCCTTCAGGTCTGCTGTAGCGTCCGGAATGGGTCAGCTGGAGTATCTTAACAGGCTTGAAGCCGTGCCTCTGCATGCACAGGTCATCGACCTTACGGACAAGGTCCCTGAACTTCTCGACGTTTGATGCGGTGAGCATCATCTGCAGTTCATTCGCCCTTCCCTCCGGAACTATGGCGTTGGCCTCGAACCAGATCAGGCCGAAACCGCCCTCCGCATACTTGAGGTACCTGTCATAGACAAGTTGGGACGGGGATCCGTCGGCATTCGAGTCACAGCCCTCCATCGGAAGAACAGCGAACCTGTTGGCTGCAGTCAGTCCCCCAACCTTCATGGGGGTTCCAAGGACAGAGATGTCCTCATCGTATCCGAACTCCAGACCAAGCTGGTCGGTTCTCTCTCTGATCTCATCGATCGTCTTGAAATTGAATCTCTCGTGGGCGCTCATGCTCAAACCTCCCTAGCTTTGAATACTAACCTCATGTCACCGACACCTGATAGTGTAATGATGTTACGGAATGTGTCAAAATTTGACAGCTGTCTCCCCTCACATGGCCATTATCGTCTTCCATTTGCCGGTAGCTACCCTGGAGGCTTCAAAAATGACACCTGCGGCCCAGTCTATCGGCACGGCATACCAGATGACCTGGATTCCATGGATCGGGGAGAACGCGTAGGATACGAAGATCCTTATGGCAAGGTTCACGACATTGGCTATGAAGTACCATCTCATGTCACCTGAGCCCCTGAGCACAGCGTCAAGGACTATCTTCAGGCCAAGCACCCAGTAGAACCATCCGCAGAAGCCCAGATAGGCTGAACCTACGTTCAACGCAACCTCTGACGGTTGCCCAGACAGGAACAGAGACACCAGATTCCGGCCGAACAGCTGGACGACAAGACACGAAAAAACCGAGAAGCTGAACATTATTGTCAGCCCTATCCCCATTGCCTTGGAGATCCTGTCAAGCTTTCTGGCCCCAATGTTCTGGGCTATGAATGAGCCCAGGGCCGTGCTTATGGCCGAGTACGGAGCCACCACAATACCATCGATCCTCATGCAGGCGGTGTACCCTGCAAGTGAAGCCGAACCGAAGACGTTGACGGCGGCCTGCACAACCATCATCCCGAATGATATGACCGTCTGGCTGAAAAGCGATGGGACTGCAAGCCTGAGGATCCTGCCGACCAGGGAAACCCTGAAGACCACCGCATCCCTGCCATCGTCCAGACCCTTCATCTCCTTCATGAGCAGCGCAAAGGAAAGGACGGCCGATATCCCCTGGGCAAGCACTGTGGCAAGCGCCGCACCGAAGGCTCCAAGCCCCATTCTGGCGACCATGACAAGGTCAAGCACAACATTGAAGAAGACCGACACCACCAGGAACAGAAGCGGGTACCTTGATTTGCCGAGCGCATTGAATATGGAGGAGATGTCATTGTAGATGAAGATGAACGGGAGCCCGTACAGGCAGACCCGAAGATAGTCGAAGGCGCTCTCCATGGCATCCTGGGGCACTCTCAGAGCCGTCAGTATCTGTCTGAGGAAAACCCGAGACAGGACCATCAGCACCACCGCGGCACCGGTGAACGTCACAAGAGATGTGCTTATGGACTCCTTGGTCTCCTTCAGTCTCCTTGCCCCGAAGTACTGTCCGGTCAGGACTGCGGCACCAATGCCTGCGCCGAAGGCTATCGAGGTGTAGACACGGGTCAGCGAATACCCTGCCCCGACACCCGCCAGAGCCTCAAGACCTGCGAATCTTCCGACTATTATGGTGTCGGCCATGTTGTACAGCTGCTGGAGTATGCTGCTGAGAAGGATCGGCAGCATGAAGGCAAGCAGAGGCCCTGCTATGGGACCTTCGATCAAAGATGTCTTTCTCTCTACCATTGTGCGTTCCATTGTGTTATCATTATAACAGAATGTTGCATTTCATTACAAACTCCGCCCTTTTCGATTGACCCGTCTCCCCTGTGAAGGTATATAAATATTCTTACATTAAGGCATCCCTGTACAAGAGGGCTGAAACGGAACTAGGAGAAAGAAATGGTTATCACCGATTTTCTTGAAATAAATGCCATACTTTACGGGCAGGAGACCGCACTGGTCGTTGT
>JAFVFA010000054.1 GCA_017475725.1 Spirochaetales bacterium | reverse complement strand
CCTGGAAGGAAGGCTGAGCATGCATGAGCTGGGACTTGTCTTCCACTGCATCAAGGAGGTCAACGAGATAGCCGCCTCCAACAGAGTCAGCAGAATCAACTCCGTCACCCTCCAGATAGGAGAGGTGTCAACCATCATAAACGAGTACTTCGAGGACTGCTGGAAGTGGGCCATAAAGAAGGAGCCTCTTCTCAAGGACTCCACGCTGAAGATCGAGAAGATCGACGCCGTGACCTTCTGCGAGGACTGCAAGAAGGAGTACCCCACCGTCAAGTACGGCAAGACCTGCCCCTATTGCGGAGGACCGCACACCTACCTGGTGACCGGCAATGAGCTTCTGATCAAGGAGATCGAGGTCTACGACGGGCCTGAGGAAGAAGAGCAAAAACAAGAATAGGCAGCTATTCAGTTTTCTTGTACAGCGCAGGGTAGGCTTTCCTGTCCAGGACTATCAGCGCAAGGCAGAGGACAAGCGACACACCGAGTATCCAAAGCACCAGGCTCCAGGCGGAACTGGGGCCTACATTGTCATAGAGCTGTCCCAAGGTCAGCATCATCATTCCTGAGAGCACGCTCTGCGCTATGGACATTATGCCGTTGATCCTGCCTCTGTGGCTTGCAGGGATCCTGGTTGTGAGGTACGGGCCCTCGACGAAGGTCGTCATTATCTCACCGATCGTGAAGAGGAACATGGCAACGTAGTAGAAGAGCACATGGCCTCTGAAGAGCAGGAAGGTAAGGAATCCCAACAAAAGGAAGATGTGTCCCAGAAGGGCCTTCTTGGTCGGGAACACCTTGCGGAAGAGCCTTGTCATTATTGGTGTGCAGACAACCACGATTATGCTGTTAAGACTTGAGACGGAGCCGTAGATCACGGCGCCGTTCTCTCCGTGGAGCTTGCCCATGTCCAGAGGCATCAGGTAGCCGTACTGCCCGTAGGCTCCCCAGTAGAGCATCATTATGAAGGCATAGAGGATGATCAGCTTGTTCTTCCTGAGTATCTGGAAGATGGAGACGTTGTCCTGCCTCTTCTGGTACTCGCTGGCGTCGTTGGACTCCTCAATCGGTGTTATGTCCTTTATCAGAATGAAGATGAGAAGCGTTGAGATGCTGATTGAGATTCCACTTGTAAGAAAGGCCACCCAGAGGTGGTTCTCGAACAGGAAGCCCGCGATGGTCGGTGCGAACACAAGGCCCATGTTCATCCCAAGGTACTCGAGCGAGTAGGCGCGTTCCCTGTCCTTTGAGAGGGTCAGGTCGGCAACCAGGGAGTTGTAGGCAGGGTACTCAAGCTGCTGGCAGGCACCGGCTATCATGATCATGATAACCGTTCGGATGGAGACCGGGATGATCGCGCAGGTTATGTAGAAGAATATGGATATCAGGTCACACCAGACGATGACCATCTTCTTGTTGAACTTGTCTGCAAGCTTTCCGCCGATGACGCTTGCCGGAAGGAAGGCAAAGCCTGAGAGTATGGTGATCATTGCTATCTGGGTTGCGTTCATGCCCAGCTTTCTGCTGAGAATCAGAGTCAGCAGCGGCCAGACCATGGAACCGAGGCTTGTTACAATCCTTCCGAAGAAAAGTACGTAGATCTCCCTTCTAAGACCCTTGTACTGTGAAATCAGCTTCATGGTGCAAATCATAGATGTTAAAGCGATTGTATTCAAGTTGGATAAAGGGTAATCTGAGCACATGAGAATCTCAGTTCTGACCCTGTTCCCAGAATACTTCTCCAGCTTCATGCAGAGCCCCATAACAAAGAGGGCGATGGACAAGGGGAACCTGGACTTCGAGACGGTGGACATCAAGGAGTTCGCGGATGGCTCCTTCAGGGCTATAGACGACTCACCCTATGGAGGAGGCCCGGGCATGATCCTCAGGGTTGACGTCATAGCCAAGGCCCTGGAGTCAGTGAAGGACAAGGACAGCCACACCATTCTGCTTTCCCCAAGGGGCAGGACCTTCAACCAGGCCAAGGCCCATGAGCTTAAGGACAAGAAGCATCTTGTCTTCATCTGCGGCCACTACGAGGGAATCGACGAGAGGGTCTCCGATCTGGTGGACGAGGAGATCTCGATAGGGGACTTCATCCTGACCGGCGGAGAGCCTGCCGCAATGGTCATCTGCGACAGCGTTATAAGACTCCTTAAAGGCAGCATCAGAGACAGCTCCACAACGGAGGAGAGCTTTGAGACGGGACTTCTGGAATATCCCCAGTACACCCATCCTCTGAGGTTCTTAGACAAAGTTGTTCCCGATATCTTACTCAGTGGTAATGATAAAGAAATTGCATCATGGAGAATGAAACAGGCCATCATTTCCACCATTGATCACAGACCTGACCTGTTTGACAGGATGCCTTCGGAGGGCATCGGACTCTCAGGAGCAAAGATGCTTTTCTTCGATGACATGGTCCTGAAGATCCAGAAGGAGAGCGAGATATCCAATAGGGAGGTGGAGGCCATGAGGTGGCTCAAGGGAAGGCTTCCGGTGCCTGGGGTTCTGTACCATGTGAACAAGGACGGCATGTCCTACCTTCTGATGACAAAGCTCAAGGGCAGGATGCTCTGCGACCCTATTATCCTCCACAACCGCAACAGACTTCTCAAGAGCTGCGCAGCCGCACTTAAGATGCTCTGGCAGGTGGATCTGACGGACTGTCCATTCCTTAAAGGCAACAAGGAAAACCCAGACCTCGTCCTCTCCCCTGG
>JAFVFA010000053.1 GCA_017475725.1 Spirochaetales bacterium | reverse complement strand
TGTCAGCCAGAACAGAGATCCTTGTGAACGGTTCCGACTCGGTTCCTCTGAGGAACGTGGAGATGACCCTCTGGTAGACCAGATGAAGCACGGCAGCGGTGTACATCTTGCCTGCTGACACCGGGTGCTCATGGCTGTTGTTGTACTTCAGCGACAGCTCCTGTGCCTGGCGATACATCTTGTCGGCGCCTTCCGATGTCTCGAATACAGGCTCCTCGTAGACCATCTCCTCTCGACTTGTCTCTGAAATTCTGAAATCTCTGTTCTTCATGGTCATTTCTCCCCATCAGGAATTATTCACGCATTCATATATTGTAACGCAGTTTCAGCGGCACATTCCAGTATCGATCCAAGCAATCTCTCCTCCACGGGGGAGAACCTGCCCAGGACATGGTCCGCAACCTGGATCCTTGCATCAGGCCGGCCCACACCTACGCGCAGACGTCTGAACTGATCGGTTCCCAGATGCTGTTTCACGGACCTCAGGCCGTTGTGGCCTCCCATGCCTCCGCCCAGCTGCGCCTTGACCTTGCCGAACTCCAGCTCGATGTCATCATGGACCACCATGACCTGCTTAGGGTCGATGTTGTAGAACTTGGAGGCCTCCTGGACCGAGATCCCGCTTTCGTTCATGAATGTCTGTGGTTTGAGCAGGATGGAATCCCCCTGCTTGCAGTAGAGCCCATGGAACTTGCTCTGCCATGAAATCTGTGGCACGGTCCCGGATAGCATGTCACAGAGACTGTCACAGACCAGCCAGGCGACGTTGTGCCTTGTCTGTCTGTACTGCAGACCTGGATTTCCTAGGAACACGATCAACTTTGCCATAACTACATGATAAAGCCCAAACCGTCCCAACGCAAGGAAACTCGGCCTTTAAGTTGACAGTTTTTGTCTGCGGCGTAAAAATAAATGCATGGCTACAGCAAGGGAATTCCAGAAATGCGCCCTCGTCATCGGTGTTCTGTCCTCATTGGAGGAACGACATGATGACATGATCTCCATCCTGGAGACCCATTTCGGTCCTGTCGAGGAGCAGAGCCCCGTCTTTGACTTCTCCTTCACTGACTACTATGACGCTGAGATGGGAGGCAGGCCTGTCCGCTATCTTCTCCTGTTCAGGGACCTTGTGGACCCTTCGGCTCTGGCCGATTTCAAGACCTTGACGAATGCCATCGAGAAGGATTTTGCCTTTGACGATGGAAGACGCCGTGTGAACCTCGATCCCGGACTCCTTTCCCTGTCCAGCTTCATCCTGGCCACCTGCAAGGACCGCTCCCACAGAATCCCCCTGAAGGACGGCATATACGCCGAGACAACCCTCATCTACCAGGATAGGGATTTCCAGCGTCTCCCATGGACCTATGCTGACTACAGCAGCGATGAGATCAAGGCCGTTCTGCGCGGCTTCAGAGAAAAATTCAAGAATTTTTTGAAAAATTCGAAAAACGCCATCTGAGAGCCTGCAGCAAAGCGTTTTTTGTTTTCAAGCGCCTCAATTCCGCCTGTTTTCCCCAATGAAAAAATAATTTTTTCGACGTTTTCCCTGTATGGGTTTCCATGAAGAAAAAACATTTCCATTTTGCGGTCTTTCTGATTGTCGTCATGTTGGTCATTCTGGCCATCTTGCTGCTTTCCTGCTCTGTCGCACATCCTGACAGGCGCATAGAGGTCACCATCCCCGAACACCCTTGGGAGGTCTTCGGCGGGGTGCGCCTCTGGTACACTCTGAAGTGGACCTATGGGGATTCCCTGCGTTCCCTGTACATCCCCTCTGATGTCAGAAAGGTTTCCATCTCCGTCCCTGTAGGCGAGACAGTCCTTGTGGCAGCCTACCCGTTGGGGGAGATGAACCCCTACGGAGGCTCTGTGACACCCTTGGACTCCTCCATGGAGCTTGTTCTCTCCCAGAACGATGGGTCGATTGTGGGCGAGCTGCTTGATATCGACCGCATGATGACCGTCCGTCTGAACTATCGGCTTCTCTCCGAGAGGATGCGGGAGAAGGTGGATGACTTCCGCCTTGTCTCCAAGGTCCCGCTTCTGCGCGATCTCCAGAACGGGGAGCTCCTTGCTTCCTCGATCAAGGTCTCGACCACGTTTGCCATTGATTCCTTCTCTCTTCCCAACGGCATGTGGGTCAGTGAGTTCCTGAGGGACTCCAGCCTCGTTGTGACGAACGGCTTCTCCGGGGACTTCGAGCTCCCGGAAGGCGTGTTCAGGTATCTGAATGCGGAGATGGGCAGGGAGCTTGTCATAATTGTGGACTCCTCAGGGGCCTCATACAGCTATCTGCGCCAGAGCATGGTGTGACTTGACGGTTGCTGTTCTGTTTTTCAGCAAAAGTTGTTGGTTTTTCATGGTTTTCAGGGATATTTACCGCTTTTTCCAACAAAAAAAGATAGTTTTCAGGGAGGGACTTTATAGTCATGAACAAGAAAAGGATTGTCTCCGCACTCGAAATCCTGAAAAGGAGCCTTGAATCCCAGATTGCAATCTTGAAAAGCAATTCGGCCAAGGAGCGGAAAGGAACTGTCTATGTCAAAAAGGAGCATGGGGTAAACCGGATTTATGTGGTTGACAAGTCCGGTAGAGGAAAAACCAGATACCTTGGCAAGAAGGACAAACAGGAGATCCGGTCTTATGCACAGAAGCGTTACAACCTGCACCTTCTGAGGAATGCGGAACTGGAGAAAGACCAGATGGATAAATGCCTCAAGGCCCTTGAACCTGAGGCAGATATCGAAAATGTCTTCGACTCCATGCCAGAGGCCTTGAAGCCTTACATAACAGCGAATGAAAGCACAGACCTCGGCTATGCCCAGAGATGGCAGGCAAGTAAGGTCCAACAATCCAAAAGGCTCATTGACGGAGAGGGCTACCCGACCATGAGGGGAGAGTTCGTCAGGTCAAAGAGCGAGGTGATAATAGCTGACAGGCTGTTCAAGGCAGGCATCCCATACCGATATGAGATCTTCTTTCCGATGGAATATGAGGATGTTTCCTATGTGTTTCCGGACTTCCAGATCCTGAACACCCGTACAAAGGAGGTCTTCCTCTGGGAGCATATGGGCATGATGAGCGATCCTGAATACCTGGATGCGCAACTTAAGAAGATATCCGGGTATGCACGCAACGGCTACATACTGGGGAAGAATCTGATTGTCTCGTTCGAATCCAAGAGAAGACCGCTGGACATCCTGTATGTGGACCAGGTCATCAAGGCGTTTCTGCTCTGATGACGCAGCTGAGTTTTTACTAAGTTTAGTAAAATAATTACCGTAATTAATGGTAGCCAAAAGACTTGCATCCTTTTGGAAAAGTGTTTAATAATAGGTATCAGCATTGTTGGTGTAATTAGGACTAGGAAGGGGGATTGGGGTTATCAAGCGGATACTTATTTGGCTATTCATTGTCCTCTCTGTCGTTTGTTTCCCTGCATGCCTATTTGCAGCCTCCGGCAATGCGGATTTTCAGTTTGGAATACTGTGGCATTCCAGCATTGATGATGTCACCATACTTTCTATCCTGGACTATTCAGGGACGGCTCCCATTTCGAACAAAGCCTTGGCAGTGACTTCTGAATTCCAGGAGACCTGCATGCTGAAGTACACCACGAATCTCAAGGGGAACCACAGCATCTATTACTTTGCTACCCCTCTAACCCTTGAAGGAGAAGATGCAAAAGCCGGTTATCAGTTGAAGATCACCTTCAATTCTGTGGATTCCTATCTTGATGTCGGGAATGTAGAGGATCTGTATCCTGCAGAGGGAAGTGAACTTGTGTCTACGATGATTTCAGTGGCTGAAAACAGCGGGGAGGTGGAAAGCCAGATTCTGATAAGCACAAAACTGACGGAGTTGGAGCGCATGGGTGCCGGCAATTACTCCGCAACCATCTCCTTTTATCAGGAGACGACATGAAGAAGCCCATCATTGTCTTTTTGCTGATTTCTTTCCTGTTGATGCCTCTCTTGGCGGAAGGCGATGATGTCAACCGCACTGGCCAACTGAGAGTGAATGCATATTACAAGGGATCTGAGGGCTTCTCTCTTCTTGTCAAGGACTATACGGGAAGAAGGCTCCTTTTCGATACGAATGCTGTTGTTGGAGTGACACATCTGAACAATACCGGAAAAATCTTCGAGTGGGGATGCTCCATGTATGAGAACCAGACGGTTGATGTGACATTCTCATTCACAAGGATTCAGGCATATCTTTCAGGTTCCTACTATTCCCCCGCATATACAGTTTCAATGGACGTGCAGAATTCGAATCTGGTTTTGTCCCGGACAAGTGAAACGATAGATTCTGACATCTCTGACCACAGGTACGACAACAGATACGAGTTCAGATATTCGGGGACTCTTTCCGTAAATCCTTCACTTGAAGGCGAATATGTCACATATGGAGCATGCTATCTGAACATAAACACGAACGATAAAGATTACAAGAACTGGAGTCCTGGTGACTATGAGTACGGATGTCAGGTCTCTGTGGGGGTCACATGGCAATGAGAAAGAGTGTTTGCTTGCTGGTCTTTGTTCTCATGCCCCTGGCTCTTTGTTTCTCGGCGGTAAAGGACAAGCAACAGTCCGGCCATAGAGTATCGGGGTACATCAACGCGGTTTACATTGACGATGGAGTGCCGCAGGTGGAGCTCACCACCTACTTGGGAGTCTCCCCGAACCCTATTCTGGAGGAGATGGACGGAAGTTTCAAAGGCATCAATCTGGATTACACTGATTCAAACAACATATACAGAAACTTCATTTCCCCGACAGCTGCCTCATGCACGACTCCGGGTCTTCAGATTGGGACTTTCTCCGCATTGGTCACATTCTCAGCGGATGCCAATGATGCAGTGATTACCATAACCCATGACAAGCTTGCCCACACAGAGCTTGACAATGTTTTCGTGGACTACGAGCTTGGAATCGATTACGTTGTCAACTCTGGAGCTGTTCTGGTCAGCAGGGCCACGCAGATATGTCTAAGCAGTGGAGCGATTGTGATTGAGCTTCCCCACTCAAACTCAATATCCTCAGTCCATGATGCCGGAATCTATTTCCGGCTGAACAAGGATTCAAGCGTGAAAATAAAGGGTCAGTACACCTCCGATGTCCACATCGAACTGGAGGTCACATGAAGAGGCCCGCTGTTCTTCTTTGCCTGATCCTGATTCCCTCCATGTGTTTTGCTGCAGTGTGGTTCCAGACCCAGCAGGATACCGGAGCCAATGCGACCATAAATGTCTTCAACCTTGCAGACCCTCTGTTTCTTCCCATAAGAGGAACCGACTTCTATAGTGGAACATATACCTCAGCAGAACTGAAGGGAAGGCAGGCCCCAGGTGTAAACAGCAACAACAACTATGTAGGGAAGGTTGTTGTACAAAGTACAAGCAAGAATACCACTGTGACCATTGAAACGACCGGAAGGTTCGTCTCCGCTTCCGATCCCACAAAGTACAGGGAGTTCAGCATTGCTGTGAATCCCAGAAGATCAAGATATGTCATTTTTTCCGAAAACTACTATGAATCAGCTGGAATCCGGGATACCGACAGAATGCCGAATACAAGGTCCTCGGGTTCTGTGACCATAACATTGCCTAGTGCAGGAGGTCAGTTCTCCACCTATTATTGGCTTGACATGCTGGTCTGCATGGACGAACTGACAAGTACCGATCTTCAGCATCTGGCTGAAAACGATGATTACCATGCTTCGTTCACTGTCAGCTGGACAGGCGGCGCCACCGGAAGCGCAACGGTCAATCTGAGGGGCTATTACGGAAATGCTGATGGGTTCGACCTTTCTCAGGATTCTGTCTACATAACCGTTATCCCGAATTCCGCTGCCACTAATCTGGATCTAGTCTCAATGCTCAGCAGTGGTGATTCTGTTGATATTGCAGAAGTTCATGTCTATTCCACGCCATCATCAACGAGGACTGACTGGAGCAACACCGTCTACACATTCCCTTCTGCAAGTCCTTCCTACAACAGCGCCAATCAGGACGGCTTTGTCCTTGTGAATTCCAGGGATCCATCCAAGACCATTCCATATACGGTCTCCATAAGGCCTGAAAACGGAAGCGGAGGAAAGACCTTTGATGGCAAGCTTGCGTATGATGGAGTTCAAGGCACCAAGAACAAATGCATCACCGGGACGTATTCAAGTGCACAACAATCCGGATATTACATCTTCAAGTATGACGGCATAGCGTCAATCGAGGTCCAGAATCCTCAGGGCGTCAATGTCCTTGAGAACATATATGACCATAATACGGGCGATGGGTACTATGGTGAGTACGAGTCATACATCTATTACCATGTTGTCTATGACAACTGAAAACATCTTCCTGAGCCACTAAACTTTTACTTGTGTTGTTTTTACTAAATTGTTATACTCCTTGAATTGAAGGGAAAGGTCGCCATCTGTGCGATTGCGCATTGTTATTTGAGAAGAAGGGTTAAAGCTTTCACATTCCTGTGCCTCTATTTTTTGGGGTGCCTGTTCTGCACATTCGCGGAGACAAGGTATCCCACATCGTCATTCAGATTGGCGCACAGCGTGAATGTCAGCAAGTCCTACTACTGCGAGTTCTGGGAGCCGGGCACCACGCGCAAGATGACGGCCAGGAACTTCTCTGAGGGTGGGACCTTCCTGTTCTCCACCCTTGCGATCTACTTCAACACAACGTTGCATGGAATCTCGCTGGATGTGAGCTTCACCGACCTCTCAAACACATCGGACCCTTCTCTGTATGTGCCTTATTCCATGCGTATCCTCGTCCCGGACTCCCCGGCGGAGCTTGTGCCTGTGACCGATGCTGAGAACGGGCATGGGGCCGGGAGTGCAAGGCTCCTGAATTCTGCAACAATCCAGAAATATGATACATCGTCCGTCTGGAACACGGATGAGATAGCCGATTTCGAGATATCGATAAATGCGACGGGGGCCGCTTCCGGTACGTACCAGGCCACCTTGACGTTCACGTTGGAGGGACCCTGATGAGAAAGGCGCTTGCTGCAATCCTGATGCTGTCGCTCCTTGCGGTTTCCGTGGTCAATGCCGACGGGGAGCTTGTTGTGAAAAGCGAGGCCTCAAAGGTGATCACCGCATACAAGAGCTTGATCACGGAGGGCGTCCCTGACAAGGCTGTTTCCCTGAGGCTCCTGGACGCCAATGACTTGGAGTTCTATACTGGTGAGACCGTCATGCTCCCGATCAACGCCAGGAGCACAGAGTACGAAGCGTTCTCATGGGTCCTTGGCGGGAACATCTACGGGGAACTGACCCTGTCTTTCTCGTTCGGCCCGATGTATCTGGAGGATGACGATTCCTCGCCATGGATGATTCCCTACAAGGTCGTCCTGAAACACACTTCCTCCAGAATCGGTAACACCGCAATTCCGACGGGGAAGGAATCAGGGGCTGCAACCTCGATTCTGAACCGTTTCACCGGGTACTACTTCAAGTACGCGGACAGTGTCACGGGAAGCGGGGCGTCCACCGAAGTGGAATCTGCATCAAAGACGATATCGGTCGTCTACAACATGAGCACGTACACCAAGGTCACCGATGTCAGCAACGCCACAGTGAGCTACACGGGTGGAGTATGCGACCACTGGAACAGATATGGGACGGCGGAGATCACGATGGACATAACCGCAGACGGCAAGAACAGTTCCGGAGTGCCGTTCTCCGATGGTGTCTATTATGCGAGCGTCGTTGCCTCAGTGACGGCGCCGTAGGAGGGAGGATGATGAGAAGAACAGTTTCGGTTTTCATTCTTTTGGTCTCCTTCCTTGCCGTCCTGCATGCAGGCAAGACCGCCCCGTATGAACACTATATGCTCGGCTATGTCAACGCAGAGGTCGACTTCTCCGTCTCCATTCTAGAGGATGTCCTTCCATTCGACCTGGACGGGAGCGAGGTCGCATACAACGCGAACCACGAAACGGAGATCCGTGGATTGAGGATAGGGGAGTACACCCTCATCTCCAACTCGAGCGCCTTCGAGCTCACTATTGCCCACACTCCGCTTGAACACAGATCCGGAAGCGGTGAGAACGATGAAGGTACGCTTGACAGCATAGACTACAGACTGTATGCGGTCCTTGGGCTTGGGAACCTTTTCTACAGCTCGTTGAGCGACCCGAATGCAAACGTCCCCGACAATTCGACGAACAGGATTCGCATTGCAGGCGATGACTCCAATGTCTGGACCCAAGGCACCACATCCCTCTCGATTATAAACCGCAGCCTGTATGTGAGCCTTGAGGACAACACCAGCGGAAGCACTGCCGAGACGGTGACAGACCTGAAGGCGGGGCTCTATGAATCGACCATCTATTTCATGTTGAAGGGGCTTTGATATGGGAAGACGTGTTGCTGCCATACTGTTTACACTGATTATCTTCCTTCCCTGCCTCTTCGCCGGTGGAGCCAACGAGGGCAGGGCCTATTACTTCCCCAGGAATGTGGTCAACAACCAGAATGTGATGATCGAGCTTACGCAGGCAAAGAGCCTGAGCACATCCACCATTTCAGCTGACTATGAAAACTCATCTCCGGACAATCTTGCAATCTTCAGATTGAGAGATTCCCTGAGAACCAAGGACCAGAGCGTCTCCGGAGGGGTTGTGGTCACTATATCAAGCAACGATGGTTGGTGCTTTGTGCACGAGAACAACCCGACCAGCAGAAGGAGCTTCCAGCTCAGCGGCTTCTGCGTGGAGAGGCAATCGTCAAGCTATGGGGTGGATTCCTTCCAGAAACTGGCGAATTCGACGACTCTCAGCAGAAGCGGAGCGAAGTCCTATTTCAAGTTCAACGAAGGCGCCCAGACCTATACTATGCTGATGCCCTACACGGATTTCTATGAGGGGTTGTTCAGCTTCTACGCGAACTACATAAGGGAGTTCGACGTCTGCGTTGTGATTCCGGATGACAATACGACGCTGGAAGCGGGGTACTACACCACAACGTTGACCATAACATCCACAGCCTATCAGGAGTGCAACAGCAATGGGCGGAAGGATGGAGGTGCCAAGACCATTTCAGAGACGGTGACACTCAGGGGCTATGTCGGCATCGACCCGACCGGGAACGAAGGTAGCTACAGCTTCACCGTGACATCCGCAGCGGACACATATTCGATGAATCTGGGGATAACGTCCCAAAACACGCCTTACGCTGTGGCGAACACAAGCTTCCTCTATAATCATATAGATTCGAGTGCGGCCAGCAACGGAGCCGGCAAATTCACCATATACATATCCCCCACCAGAGAGTATGAGACCTCGGGGACATACAGGTTCATAAAGATCGGAAGCGAGAGCCAGGCCAGGACGGACATCAACACAATCTACTATGATCTTTACCTGAACACGAACAACGGCTACAAGTCCATGGGGTCATTGGGCAGCGCCACGTTGAACGGCAACATAGGAAGTGCAGGCAAACTGAGCAATGCGGTTCCGACTACATATTTTGTCCGGCCAAAGTTCACACCGACAAAGATCTCTGATTCCGGTATCCTTGGTGGTTCAACCCAGTATCTCAACACCTGGGAGCTTGACCAGACCATATACCTGAAGCTGACCTCGGGTTCCATGGCTGCCACGCACAATCCGGGCATGTACTACTCTTATGTCTATTTCACCCTGGTTTACAACTGATCTGTGAACTTTCGTGTAGAACGAATGTAGTTTTGTGTTCTCTTACCCCGGCTTGATTGCTCTGTGACCATCTGGAATGTAGCTTGTTCCCAGAAGGGCCCAAAGGCCTTCAAAGGGGCAAAAATGAGAAGGAAGACATTATCAATCATCATGGTGACCGCATTGTCCGCAGCAAGCCTGTTCGCTTCCGGCTGCAATGAGACAGCGGCTGTTTCTGCTGAGAATAAAGAGAAAACAACGGCATCTGTGGTTTCCGGGACATCGTTCACGGATTCAAGCAATGGTGGGCATGCAATTCTGGCAGATGGGGAGAATGCGGAATACAGCGGGATCACGGTGACCAAGACCGGAGACTCGTCTGGTGACGATGCCGACTTCTACGGGGAGAACGCCGCGGTGTTCGCCACAAACGGAGCCACGCTTACAATCAGCGATGCGGTGATCAGTTCCGACGGCACCCATGCAAACGGGGTGTTCTCCTACGGGGAAGGGACCACGGTCAACATATCGGATTCCGAGATCCATACAGTGGGCAACTGCTCCGGTGGACTGATGACCACCGGTGGCGGCACGATGAACGCAACCGACCTGACGATTCTGACCAAGGGGAACTCCTCGGCGGCAATCAGATCAGACAAGGGCGGCGGGACAGTCAACGTCACAGGCGGAAGCTACACAACGGAGGGCTCAGGATCCCCGGCGATCTACAGCACTGCGGACATCACGGTCACTGATGCGTACCTTGAGTCCAAAGTCTCGCAGGGTGTGGTGATAGAGGGCCGCAACTCGGTCACGCTGAACAACTGCACGCTGGTTGCGTCCAACATAAAGAAGAACAGCAGGAAATCCTCCATCTACGAGGCCGTGATGATCTACCAGAGCATGTCGGGCGATGCCTCGGTGGGGACGTCGGAGTTCACCATGAACGGAGGAAGCCTTACAAACGCCAACGGCGACATCTTCTTCGTCAACAACACAGCCTGCATCATCACCCTGAACGGTGCGACCATAGTTAACAACGATGCCACAGGGGCCTTCCTGAGGGCCGAGGCTGCAGGCTGGGGCACAGAGGGCTCGAACGGCGGAAAGGTCATACTCAAAGCCACAGCCCAGGAGATGGACGGCGATATCCTTGTGGATGAGATCTCCGTCCTGAACCTCTATCTCAATGAGGGCTCCAGCTTCACTGGCGCCTTGAATCCGGAAGGCCAGGAGGGCGATGTATACGTGGAACTCGATGCGTCAAGCATCTGGACCCTGACGGGGGACAGCTATGTGTCATCGCTCACATGCCCTGCGGGCAGCATAGACCTGAACGGCTACAAGCTGTACGTGGATGGAGTGGAGTACGTGGAGGGCACCGAAAGCAAGGGAAGCGCCTTCGGGATAGCATCCTCAAACTCCTCGAAAGCCTCGGGTTCTGGCCGACCCTCAAGACCCGGCAAATAATGGTCAATTAAGGGGGCTGCACAAGTTGCCATTCACTCGTCTTTGAAGGTATCTTTACCTCATGCTTGAATTGAAGGGTATAAGGAAAGAGTACAGAACGGGCGAGCTTGTGCAGAAGGCCCTTGATGGGGTCGACCTCACGCTGCGTGACAACGAGTTCGTCTGCATATTGGGACCGAGCGGATCAGGCAAGACGACGCTTCTGAACATTGTGGGCGGACTTGACCGCTATGACAGCGGCGAGATGCTGATTGACGGCGTCTCCACCAAGAAGTACAAGGACCGTGACTGGGACACATATCGAAACCACAGCATCGGCTTCGTGTTCCAGAGCTACAACCTGATTCCGCACCAGAACATCCTCTCCAACGTCGAGCTTTCCCTCACAATCGCAGGCATATCAAAATCACAGCGCAGGCAGAGAGCCGTCCAGGCCCTTGAGAAGGTAGGGCTGGGCGAGCAGGTTCACAAGCTGCCGAACCAGCTCTCTGGCGGTCAGATGCAGCGTGTCGCAATCGCCAGAGCCCTGGTCAACGACCCGCAGATCCTGCTTGCTGACGAGCCTACTGGCGCCTTGGACAGCGAGACCAGCCTCCAGGTGATGGCACTTCTGAAGGAGGTCGCCAAAGACCGTCTGGTTGTCATGGTCACACACAACAGGGAGCTTGCGGACCAGTATGCTACAAGGATCGTCAGCCTCAGGGACGGCCGTGTCACAGACGACTCCGATCCATTTGACCCAGTTGCTGTCACAGGGGCTGTTTCGGAGACTGTTGTAGAAGAACAATGTCCTGAAACTGAAGCAAAGGCCAAAAAAACTGACAGAAAAGCAAAAATGAGCTTCAGAACCTCCTTTGCTCTGTCCTTCAGCAACCTACTTACCAAAAAGGGCCGCACAATCCTGACCTCCTTTGCCGGTTCCATCGGTATCATCGGCATTGGACTTATCCTTGCAATTTCAATTGGTGTAAACAGTTACATTGACAACATCCAGAAAGAGACCATGACGGCATATCCGCTTACCATAGAGCAGTCAAGCTTTGACCTCTACGGCATGAT